>CAZPRB010000040.1:0-5053 GCA_964588645.1 uncultured Acetatifactor sp.
TGGGAGATGCCAATACTGTATTATTTAATGTATGCACATAGTAAGTACCATTTTCACCCTTGGTACGGATGCCGAGACGTCTTGCCTGTGCATCGCCCAAGGTAGAGCAGGAACCAACTTCAAAATACTTCTGCTGTCTGGGGCTCCATGCCTCAACATCACAGGATTTCACCTTCAGGTCTGCCAAATCACCGCTACAGCATTCCAAGGTACGAACAGGAACGTCCAGACTGCGGAAGAATTCTACCGTGTATTGCCACATCTTATTATACCAGTCCATGGAATCCTCAGGTTTGCATAATACTACCATTTCCTGCTTCTCAAACTGATGAACACGGTATACACCTCTCTCCTCAATACCATGGGAGCCTACTTCCTTACGGAAACAGGGAGAATAGGAGGTCAAAGTGATAGGAAGGCTGTTCTCTTTCACAATCTCTCCCTTGAACTTACCAATCATGGAATGCTCAGAGGTACCTATCAGGAACAAATCTTCTCCTTCAATTTTGTACATCATAGCTTCCATTTCTGCAAAGCTCATTACACCGTTTACCACGCTGCTGCGAATCATGAAAGGAGGAATACAGTAAGTGAATCCTTTATCAATCATGAAATCTCTTGCGTAGCTAATCATTGCAGAGTGAATTCTCGCAGCATCACCCATCAGATAATAGAATCCGTTTCCGCTGGTTCTGCCTGCTGCCTCCTTGTCCAGACCGCTGATGCTTTCCAGAATATCTGCATGATAGGGCACCTCAAAATCGGGAACCACGGGCTCACCGAACTTCTCGATTTCCACGTTTTCACTGTCATCCTTACCTACTGGTACAGAAGAATCGATAATGTTGGGGATAACCATCATAATTTTGGTGATTTTCTCCTGCAGCTCTGCCTCCAATACCTCCAATTCGGCCAAACGCTTTGCTCCGGCAGCAACCTCTGCTTTCTTGGCTTCTGCCTCGTCCTTCTTTCCCTGTGCCATCAAGCCACCGATTTCCTTGGAAATACGGTTACGTGCAGCACGAAGGTCATCTGCCTCCTGTTTTGCTTTTCTGCTCTCCGCATCCAAAGCAATTACCTCATCTACCATGGGTATTTTGGCATCCTGAAATTTCTTTTTGATATTCTCCTTTACCATATCAGGATTCTCTCTTAAAAATTTAATATCCAGCATTGTATCCTCCATTCTGTCACAGAAGCTGTGACATTTAATCTATTACCTTATCAATAAATATATTGTGAATCTTTACCAAGTCCTTCACGACCTCACCCTGAACATCATTCCCTTCTTTATCCTTTAGAATACGGATAATCGGTCTGTCCTGAAATTCTTTGTTCTGAGATAAGACCACGGCCAGTTCTCCCTCGTTTGTCATAACACGGCTGCCTGCAGGATATACTGCAGTGAAGCCCAAAAAGGTATCTACTATCTTGGCATCAAACTTGATGTTTCGATAATTCTTCATGTATTCAATTGCTTCGTATACCTTAATTTGCTTGGTTGCAATGCCGCAAATCATCTCATCAAAGGCATCACACACTGCAACGATTCTGCATTCGTATGGCACATCCGCTCTCATACGCAAAGGAAATCCGGAACCATCCAGTCGCTCGTGGTGATGCAGAATAATCGCTTTGCTCAAACCGGATATCCAATTCTCCTGCTGCAGGGAATAGTATCCGTTCACAGGATGCTTTTTATATTCTGCAAGGTCTCTCTCATTTAATTCCATAACATCCTTTTTCACAAAATCTGTGGTGGAATAACGCAGACCGATATCATGCAGCAGACATCCCACGCCGATGTCATGTATTTTTTGTTTCTCTACGCCAAGCTTAAGTGCAGTCAGAATGGCAAGGGTACAGATATTGATGGAATGTTCATAGATATCCGTACTTCTCTCCCGAATATCAAAGATTTTCTCCACCACCTGCTCTTCCTCCACGATTGTGGAGATAATGCTGTCTGCTGTTTTGCTGAGCTGCTCCAGTTCCTGATTATTCTGATAGGTATGTCTCTCCAGAATATCCTTTACCTTGGCTTTCACCGTATCCTCAATGTCGGATTTCAGAATCACCATTTCATTTGGTTGTTCCTTTTGTTTTTCCTGCACAAACACCTCTTGAATACCCAGGTCATCTAATCTTCGGATATAGTCCTTCTTCAGGGTGGCTCCCTGAGGAAGAATCATCTGATAATCCCAGGTCATAATCGGCTTTGCCAGTATTTCATTATCCTGAATGTCTGTAATGCTTTTTTTAATCATTCTTTATTCTTCACCCATTGCAATTGCTAATGCCTCTGCTTCTTCCTTTCCAAGAGATATACTGCTTCCCCCCTGCTTAATCTCTTTCGTGTAAGAATAACAGCCCTCCGTGCTGTGTACGGAATTCATCACGAAACCATTGTTATTTTCATCCAAAAGTGCCAGACAGAAGCTTAACTGTCCCCCCATCTGATTGAATGCATCATATTTCACCAGACCCATCTTCTGGTATGCAGCTTCCATATTTTTGTACAGAATACGAATATCCTTCTTATTCTTCTCCGTACTGTTTTTCAGGAATTTATTATCCTCTAATAAGGCGAAAATCTTCTCCTCAAGATTTTTTCCGTCCTTTCCTGTCAGGAACTTGTCCAAACGTCTTTTTAATCTTTTGACCTTGCTCAGCTGCACAAGCAACAAAATCAAAACGATGAGCAAGAGAACTGCTATAATCGCTACTGCTATAAACAGGTATCCCATATCAAACCCACCAAGACCGATTTGATTTAAAAATAAACTATTATTGGTACTCAATGATATTCTCCTTCGTGTTTTACAAAACTACAGCTTGTTTCCAATCATATCCAGAATTCTATCCAAATCCTCATGATTGTAGAATTCTATCTCAATCTTGCCGGCACCGTTCCCTTTAGAGGAAACCATAACCTTGGTGCTGAGCTTCTGCTTCAGTTTCTCCTCAATATCCTGATAAATTGCCTGCAACGCTTTATCATCTAATTTCTTAGGTTTTGCGGGCTTGTGAAGATTCTTTACCAGCTTCTCCACATCACGCACACTGAGCTTCTCATCAAAAATTTTCTGAGCCAGATTGTACTGTTCCTCCTGATTTTCAATGGCAAGAAGTGCACGGGCATGACCGGTGCTGATCATCTCATCAATCACCATCTGCTGCACATTATCGGAAAGCTTCAACAGACGAATGGAATTTGTCACTGCCGCACGGCTCTTGGATACTCTCTCTGCAACCTCATCCTGTTTTAAACTGAACTCTGTCAAAAGACGCTTATAAGCCTGTGCTTCTTCAATCGGATTCAAATCCTCTCTCTGAATATTCTCAATCAGGGCGATTTCCACAATTTCCTGATCTGTGTAATTTCGGATGATTACCGGTACTTCCTTCAGACCTGCTAATTTTGAAGCACGCCATCTGCGTTCTCCCGCAATAATCTCATAATGGTCCTTTCTGTCCTGAACCAAAATAGGCTGTAACAAACCAAACTGCTTAATGGAATCCGCTAACTCCTGCAATGCATCCTCGTCAAAGCTCTTGCGGGGCTGCTCCCTGTTTGGTTCAATCTTCGTAATCTTTACCATTGTCTCAGGTCCTTTTGTATCCGGTACCTGTGACTTTACTTCTTTTTTTACCTTTGCTTCCCCTACTGCATTAGGAATCAATGAATCAAGTCCCTTGCCTAATCCTCTTGCCGCCATAATTCTTCCTCTCTTTTTTATTTTTCAGATGTACTTAAAATCTCTTCTGCCAACTGCATATATGCTTCGGCGCCTGCAGATTTCGGATCGTACATATTAATGGGCATTCCATAACTGGGTGCTTCTGCCAATCTGATATTTCTGGGAATCAATGTGTCGTAAACACGTTGATTTAAATTCTGTTTCACGTTTTCTACAACCTGCATGGACAAATTAGTGCGGGCATCATACATAGTAAATACAACACCCTCCATATCCAAATTGGGATTCAATCTCTCCTTCACCAGGTTCACTGTATGAATCAACTGACTGAGACCCTCCAACGCGTAATACTCACATTGGATAGGCACAAGCACGCTGTCTGCCGTAGTCATGGAATTGATGGTCAGCATATTCAGGGACGGTGGACAATCAATGATAATAAAATCGTAATCATCCTTCACATAGTCCACTTCATTCTTCAATATGTATTCTTTCTTGTCTACACCAATCAATTCTATCTCGGCAGCCGCCAGATTCACGTTGGCCGGAACCACGGACACATTCGGTATCACTTCTTTAATAATACAATCGCCGATGGAACACTCTCCAAGAATCAATTCATATATGGTATCCTCCAGATCATTCTTATCAATACCGAAACCACTGGTAGTATTTCCCTGGGGGTCGGTATCAATGACCAGAACTTTCTTTCCTTTTGCAGCAAGAGATGCTGATAGATTAATAGATGTAGTGGTCTTACCTACGCCACCCTTTTGATTTGCTATTGCTATAATTTTTCCCATATAATTATCGCCTTTCATTTGTTTCGCCTATCAATTATATCACTAATTGCAAGTTATATCTACATGAAAATTCTGAAAATGGTAAATTTGAGAGGGATGAAAATGGGGGAATGGCGGGGCTGGTGCGGAATAGCGGGGCTGGAGGGGAGGCGTTATTTTCTATCGGAGTTACGGATGGGCAATTTCTAATTGGGTGTGCTAGGTATTCTCAACGGACGGGTCGCGGTAAGTGCCATCCATGGCACCTACCGCTAAAATGTACATCCATGTACATTTTACCCTGATAAGAGTACACCCAATAAGAAATAGCAGCCATCCTTCACAACGATAGAAAATAACACCTCCCCTTCAGCCCCCGCTATTCATTCACCCACCACTTTCATAGGAACCTATAGAAATTCATGATAAATCACAAGATATAGTAAAAATGTTTCACGTGAAACATTATATAGTATTTATGGATGGTGATAAATATTTTAGTACGCAGATATTGGGAAGCTATCTTCTCCCGGTCTGTGTTGCGTAAGACGGTGATACTTTCTTGGTGAG
>CAZPRB010000040.1:5153-5337 GCA_964588645.1 uncultured Acetatifactor sp.
TGTTTCTTTACAGGGAAGATGTACACATCATAGATAGTACTTGCTTCTTTCCTCTCTCTATGCAGATATTGGGCAGGTATCTTCTCCCGGTCTGTGTTGCGTAAGACGGTGATACTTTCTTGGTGAGTGTTTCTTTACAGGGAAGATGTACACATCATAGATAGTACTTGCTTCTTTCCTCTTT
>CAZPRB010000040.1:5437-18042 GCA_964588645.1 uncultured Acetatifactor sp.
CAGGTATCTTCTCCCGGTCTGTGTTGCGTAAGACGGTGATATTTTCTTGGTGAGTATTTCTTTACAGGGAAGATGTACACATCATAGATAGTACTTGCTTCTTTCCTCTTTCTATGCAGATATGGGGCAGGTATCTTCTCCCGGTCTGTGTTGCGTAAGACGGTGATATTTTCTTGGTGAGTGTTTCTTTACACAGGGGAAAAAGTACATGGATGTACTTTTTAGCAGTACGCGCCACGGATGGCGCTTACTGCGACCCGTTCGTTACCAAATATTTCTACACTCACTTAGAAAATTCCCGGCTGTAGCTCCACAGAACGGGAGAAGATACCTGCACCACATCCCCATAGAGAAACCAAAAATCAATGTTTCACACCCCACCTATTGGAATGTTTCACGGATATTTTCACAATATCTTGGGTTAAAAAGTTTCACGTGAAACATTATCTTGTGTCCCCCGAACAACAAAAAAGGAATGTTTCACGTGAAACATTCCTTTAATAAGTAAAATCAGAAAAGTTTTATAATATCGTTCTTGATAGCAAATACAGCTGCTTGTGTTCTGTCGGAAACATCTATTTTTTTAAAGATATTAGACAAATGATTCTTTACCGTTCTCTCGCTGATATTTAAGGAATCCGCAATTTCCTTGTTAAACATTCCATTTGCCACTTGAATTAATACTTCCAACTCACGTTTTGTCAAGGAATCTATCTTGTCCTTGTCAACATCCCTGGAAACCAGTCGATTATTCAAGGCAGGTATTAAATTTGGTTGAATGTAATTTTCTCCTTCCATTACAGCATTGATTGCTTTTTTCAATTCTGCCAGTTCGGCATCCTTGAGGATATATCCGTCTACTCCGATATCAACTGCTTTCAACAAATACTCCACTTCATTATGTACAGTTAAAATCAAGACTTTCACATCAATATTTTTTTTCTTGATTTCCTGTAAAACTTCCACACCATTCTTCTTCGGCATATTGATATCAAGCAGAAGAACCTCCGGTTTAGATTTTTCTAATTTATCCAGACATTCTACACCATCATTTGCCTCATCAATGACTTCTATACTTCCATCGAATTCTAATAGCTGTCGAATTCCTTCTCTGATTAATACATGGTCATCTGCTAACATTACTTTAATACTCATAAAAACCCCTCTCTATTCTTCCGTATCAAACATTATTTATGATAAAGGAATTTCTAAATGAATCTGCGTTCCTTTATTTTTCTTGGAATCGATTAATATTTTGCCACCTAACAGACTGACTCGTTCTCTCATAACATTCAAACCAAAATGTCTGTCCTGCTTACTTTCTATTTCTTCCTTAGAAAAACCTATACCATTATCAATGACATCAATCACACAGGTATTTTGATTACTCTGACAGGAAAAAATAATTTTGTCAGCCTCTGCATGCTTGGTAATATTAATCAGGCATTCTTGAACTACTCTGAAAATAGTAGCAAGAATCAAATTATTTTCACATGAAACGTTTCCGATATCTGTTTCTATATCAAATTGATGATTGGAATTAATTTTCTGAAGAAGCTGTTCAAAGGCTGTTTTCAATCCCAAATCATCAAAGGACATGGGACGCAGGTCAAAAATCGTATTTCTGATTTCTTCGATAACATCTTTTAAATTCTTACTGATAACTGCCAGCTCTAATTTAGCCCGAACAGGATCCTGGTCAATAAACATCCCGCTCAATTCGATTTTATGAACCAAATGAGCCAGATTCTGCAAGGATGTATCATGTAAATCTCTGGCTATCCTCTGTCTGTCCTCTTCCTGTATATTTAAAATAGTAAGATTTTTCTGAAGAGTTTCCCCATTCACATAATAGCTGTCTTCATCCTTCAAAATATGCTCTACCTTTTCAAGCTTAGACCGCAATTGATTCTGTTCATGATAACATTGATTCAATTTATGCTGAAGTTCATTCTTTCCGGCATTTGCTTTGGATATTTCATCACGATAAATATCTTCCGGATTTCTGGGAGAGAAGATTTTAAAGTTATCATCTTGCTTTTCTGTAAAAGACCTCACATAAGAATCCTCTTCTTCAATTTTTACGAGATAATCATCAATTTGAAGCTGCAAAGCTTGATATTCATCCCGAAATTCCTTAAGCAAATCCTTAAGCTGTTCATAAGTAGACTGATTCATCATAACTCCATATAGAACATATGTTCTTATTGAATTAGTACTTTATTCTTAATTACCTACTTCCATAATATACTAAAAAATAAAATCTGAAAATACATAACTTCAAATTTTATTTGTATTTTATTTGTATATCCCAATCATATAAGGTAAAATAAAAGGGAAAGCAAAAGAATTCGAGAAATAGAAAACAATATAAGACAGGGAGCATCAATCATGAAACATAAAACAAGAACAATATTAGCATTAACAGCAATCTCGACTGCTACTATACATATAATCAATCGCGTAGAATATTCCCATGCAACTTTGAAGAGCCTGTTGCCATCTACGCAGAACAGATATTATGAATGGCGCTTCGGAAAAATCAAATACACCAAAAAAGGTTCGGGAACACCCTTGCTCCTGTTACATAATTTAACACCGGGAAGTTCTTCCTATGAATTTCACAAAATCATAGATTCTTTATCAAGGAAATATGAGGTATATTGTGTTGATTTTCTGGGTTATGGATTATCCGACAAGCCCAACATTACTTTTACTAATTATCTCTATGTACAGATGGTAACTGATTTTATTAAAAATATTATCGGAAGGAAGACAAATATCATTGCCACAGGAGAAGCATTTCCGATTGCAGTGATGACCTGTCACAATGACAGCGATATTGTAAATAAGCTGCTGGCAATCAATCCTCCAAGCTTATATCAACTGAACCAAATTCCATCCAAACAGACGAAGCTTTTGAAGGTACTGTTAGATATTCCCATTTTGGGAACCTTCATCTACAATCTACACACCAACAAAGCAGCAATGACAAAGGTATTTCAAGAAGAATATTTTTATAATGCCCATGAAGTCAAGGAAAAGGATATTGATTGCTATGTAGAAGCGGCACACACAAAGGATTACAATTCCAAGTATTCCTATGCAAGCTATATCGGTAAGTACATGAATGCAAATATCGTGCATGCATTAAAGGAAGTCAACAACTGCATCTGCGTAATCGCCGGAGCAGCCAAAGAAGATAACAAAAATATTGTAGAAAATTATATTTACTATAATAATGCCATAGAAGCTGCTTTCATTTCCAAAACAAAACAGCTTCCTCACATGGAAAAGCCTGATGAAACAGTGAAAAATATAGAATTATTCCTATCTTAATTGAACGATTACAATGGTTCTTTCCCGGGAAGCCCTGCCTTCCTGGGATATTTTTTTGGTGTTTCCTTCACCTTCTCAATCACAAAAAGATTCCGATAGATATCGCAGTCAGGCAAACAAAATGTAACCTGTTGCTTCACCTTTCCGCCAAGAAGCTTAATGGCATTCTCAGCAGCATTCTTTTCCTCTGTAATCTTCTCTGATTTATAAGAGATAAACTGACCTCCCACCTTTACAAAAGGAAGACAATATTCTGACAGAGTAGATAAGTTGGCAACCGCTCTGGATACACACAAATCATATTTTTCACGAAGCTTACCGACTTTCGCATAATCCTCAGCTCTTCCGTGAACGGTATCAATTCCGGACAAATTCAATTTTTCAATTACTGCATTCAAAAAATTGATTCTTTTATTCAGAGAATCTAATAAGGTGACCTGTAAATTCGGATAAGCAATCTTAAGAGCAAGTCCGGGAAAACCCGCACCTGTTCCCACATCTATCACAGACGTCTTCTTCGAGACATCATATGCTTTCAACAGGGAAATACTGTCAATGAAATGCTTCTTCATCACATCCTCATACTCCGTAATGGCAGTCAGATTCATAAATTCATTCCATTCCACCAGCATTTCATAATAAGTGAGAAATTGCTGAACCTGATGTTCCGATAAAGCAATCCCCAAACTGTTTAAATCCTTTTTGAATTGTGATGTATCGTAAGCCTTTTCCAATTTCATACCTCATCCAAAAAAATATTAATTTCTGTTTCTCTGCTCCAGATATACCAAAAGTACGGATACATCCGCAGGGGACACACCTGATATTCTGCTGGCCTGTCCCACAGAAACAGGCTTAAACTGCTTCAATTTCTGTCTTGCTTCCAGTCTCAGGGAAGGTACCTCATCATAATCAAGATTTTCGGGAATCTTTTTCGTCTCCATTTTCTTGTACTGCTCTACCTGACGTTTCTGTCTGATGATATAACCTTCATACTTGATTTCGATTTCTACCTGTTCAATCACATCTGCAGGAAGCTTCTTTTCACCACAGACTTCCACGGCAAAAGCTTCTCTGTCCTTATCAATTTCAGAAAGTAGCTCATAGTTAAGCTCAGGACGACAGATTAATTCCGCCAAGGTTGCAGCGGTTTTCAATGTAGAACTGCCATGTGCTTCCAGAAAAGCCTGAATTTCTTTATTTGCTCCCACAGAATAATTCTTCAAACGATTAATTTCCTTCTCTATCAAAGCTTCCTTTTGCAAAAGAGCTTGATATTGTTCCTCGGAAATCAAACCAACCTCATAACCCTTCTTGCGTAAGCGCAGGTCTGCATTGTCCTGACGAAGCAACAGACGATACTCTGCCCTGGAAGTCATCATACGATAAGGCTCTCTATTATCCTTAGTGACCAAATCATCAATCAAAACACCGATATAACTCTCAGAACGGTCAAGAATTAAAGGTTCTTTCTCAAGAATCTCCATAGCAGCATTGATACCGGCTACAAGTCCCTGACAGGCAGCCTCCTCATAACCACTGCTTCCGTTAAACTGTCCACCGCTGAACAAACCCTTCACATCTTTAAATTCCAAGGAAGGATTCAATTGTCTTGCATTAATGCAATCATATTCTATGGCATAGGCATTCCTGACAATCTTACAATTTTCCAGACCGGGCACTGTACGATACATAGCAAGCTGCACATCCTCAGGTAAAGAAGAAGACATACCACCTACATACATTTCATTTGTATGAAGCCCTTCCGGCTCGATAAATACCTGATGCCTTTCCTTATCAGCAAACTTTACAACCTTATCTTCAATGGAAGGACAATATCTGGGACCGGTACCTTCTATAATGCCTGCATAAATAGGAGAACGATCAAGATTTCCTCTGATAATTTCATGAGTTTTCTCATTGGTATAAGTAAGCCAACAGGAAATCTGCTCCTTCTGCACGGAATCAGGATCTGTGGAAAAAGAAAAGGGCACCACCCTCTCATCTCCGAACTGCTCCTCCATCTTTGAAAAATCAATACTTCTCTTATCCATTCTGGCAGGCGTACCTGTCTTAAATCTTCTCATTTCAACTCCCATAGAAAGAAGGGAATCTGTCAAATGATTGGCCGCCTGTAAACCATTAGGTCCGGTATAAGTAATAGCTTCCCCGCAGAGGCACCTTGCTTTTAAATAAGTTCCCGTACAAAGAACAACAGCCTTACATTCATAAACAGCACCGGTAAAGGTCTTCACACCGGTGATACATTTCTTTGAAGAATCTGAATCTGTATACTCCCACAGAAGTTCACATACTTCCGCCTGCTTGATGGTAAGATGCTCCTGATTTTCCAGCACCTTTCGCATCTCACGGGTATAATCCGCTTTGTCCGCCTGAGCACGCAGAGAATGAACCGCAGGTCCCTTGGATACATTCAACATTTTGGACTGTATAAAGGTTTTATCAATATTTTTGCCCATCTCTCCGCCAAGAGCATCCAATTCTCTTACCAGATGTCCTTTGGAAGAACCACCGATATTTGGATTGCAGGGCATTAATGCAATACTATCCACACTCACCGTGAAAATCACTGTTTCCAAACCAAGTCTTGCACACGCCAAAGCTGCCTCACAGCCGGCATGTCCGGCACCAACCACACATACATCTACCTGTTCTCTGAACTCAGACATATTTATATCCTTTCTCTCTGCAAATATCTACATTCTAACTCATCCATATCTGCTGTTATTTACCCATGCAGAATTTAGAGAAAATTTCATTCACCAAATCATCATCAACCTCTTCTCCGATAATAGTACCCAGAGAAGCATAAGCACTCATCAAATCAATGGAATAAAAATCCTCAGGCATATCATCCATAAGACTTTGCTTCACCATCTTCATACTTTCCAAAGCATCCGTAATAGCAGCCTTATGACGCATGTTTGTGATACAAACCTCATCATTTACGGATATCTCTCCATGGAAAAACATATCCTTCAGGGTCTGCTCAAACTCATCTATACCTGTGTTTTCCTTTGTAGAAGTTTTCAGAATGACAAAATCCTTCCCAGAAATATCATCCCAACCATTGACACAATTCTTCTTAATAAGAATATCTCTTAAATCCTCTTCTGAGACAACACCTTCCAAATCAGATTTATTTAACAGAATAATACATTTTTTATTCTGAATCATTTCCATGATTTGTTCATCGCTCTCATCCAGAGGAACGGAGGCATCCACCACATAGAGAATCAAATCCGCCTGATCTGCATACTTCTTAGCCTTCTCCACTCCAATCTTCTCAACTACATCCTCCGTATTTCGGATACCGGCAGTATCTATAATATTGAGACCTATTCCGTGAAGCTTTATATTTTCCTCTAAAATATCACGTGTCGTTCCTGCTATATTGGTTACAATCGCCTTTTCTTCACCCACTAACAGATTTAAAAGAGAAGATTTTCCTGCGTTGGGTTTTCCCACAATTACAGTATGAATTCCCTCCTTCATCATTTTACCGTTATCAGCCGAGGCTTCCAGCTTTTCAAGCTCATCTATGATTGTGTCCGTCTTTTCCATCAATTCTTCCGGATACCCCTCTAAGCTGATATGCTCCGGGTCATCTAAGGCAGACTCAATAAAAGCAATTTCATATATAATTTTTTCTCTTAACTCTCTGACTTTGTCAGACACAGAACCCTTCAACTGCTTCACGGAAGCACTAAGTGCATATTCATTTTTGGCATGAATGACATCAATTACTGCCTCTGCCTTAGAAAGGTCCATTCTTCCGTTCAAAAAAGCACGTTTTGTAAACTCACCCGGCTCCGCAAGTCTGGCTCCGCTTTTCAATACTGCTTCCAACACCTTTTGCAATATGAGAACACCGCCATGGCAGTTAATCTCTACAGTATCCTCCGCCGTATAGCTTCTGGGACCCTTCATAACAGAAATCATGACTTCATCTATGATAGGGGCATACTCTTTTCCGCATACATCCTCTTTATCGGAAAAAATATCCACAATATGTCCGTAATGAATCGTATGACTATCCGCATCCGTAAGACTCATTTTACCTTTTCCCAGCATGCTAATTTTATCAACAATAGAAATTGCCTCATCACCACTTACACGGATAATGCCAATACCGGAATCTGAGAGTGCCGTAGCAATTGCAGCTATTGTATCAGTGTGAAAACCATTTGCATTCATGAACAATTCCTTATTTCTAAAGGGTTTACGAGTTAAAAATTTCTCTATAATCAACACACATAATATCACAAATAGTCAGTGGTATCAAATATTTTCGAATTTCAACAAAAAAATGTCAAAATAAAAAGCCTTCCTGACGGAAGGCTTTTTACTTATTTCTTTAAGGTTACAACCACTCTTCTGAAGGGCTCTTCTCCCTCACTGTGAGTAGTAACATATTTATCATTCTGTAAAGCAGAATGAATGATACGTCTCTCATAAGGATTCATAGGCTCCAGAGAAACAGCTCTCTTTGTTCTCTTCACCTTGTAAGAAATATTTTTAGCAAGATTCTCAAGTGTATCTTTTCTTCTCTGTCTGTAGTTCTCAGTGTCAACCTTAACTCTTATGTAATCCTCAGTCTCTTTATTCACAACCAGGGATACCAGATATTGAAGAGAATCAAGAGTTTGTCCTCTCTTACCAATCAGAACACCCATCTCATCACCGCTTAAATCGATGTCCATGGTTCTCTCTTCCTCGTTGTATTTCACATCAACTACAACGGTCAAATCCATTGCTTCAAATACATCCTTTAAAAAGCTTTTGGCATTATCTTCCACAGAGCATTTTACGGCTGCTTTGATGACAGCAGGCTTGGAACCGATTCCCAAAAAACCATTGGAACCTTCTTCCACTATTTCATATTCCAGCTTATCACTGGTAACACTCAATTTCTGACATGCTTCCGTAATTGCTTCACTTACTGTTTTAGCAGATACTTCAATGAATTCCATACCCTTATCCTCCATTATAATCAATTACTTGTTGTTTTTTTCGTTAAAATCTCTTACCATATTTGCCTTTGACATCATGCTTCCTGATTTAGCAGTATTGCCGGTAGATGTATTATTGGTATTGATATTTTTTGTCTTCATATTGGAATATGCGTTTAATTTTTCCTGATTTGCTTTCAGCTTTTCCAGCTTCTTAGCGCTCTTGACTTCGTTTTTCTTGAGCAATTCATCAATATCCATCTTATCCATGCGCTTATTCACAATAATCTGCTGAATACTTCTGACAACGCTACCTGCTACCCAATAAAGACCCATACCTGAAGGAAATGTGAAGCAGAACCATGCAGACATAAGAGGCATAATTGTATTCATAGTCTTCAAGGACTGATTCATTGCAGCTGCAGTATCGTTACCGTTGGAGGAGGTATTCGTCTGCTGAGGCATCAGCTTAGCGTTAATCCACTGGGTTACTGCAGAGAGAACAGGGATGGAAACTGCTGCAATTACCATAAGCCAAGCGCCGTTTGCAATTGCTTCCTTTGCCAAATCTAAGGGAGAATCACCCATGTTCAAGCCTAAAAAATTATTGTAGGTATCAATCAAACCTGTAGTATTGGCATTACTTAATAATAATTTGCCTTCATAGGTGAGCTGGGACAAATCATAATGCTCAGCAATTTTTAACATATCTGCGGAGGATACTCTGTTCAGTACATCCACAATACCATTTTGAAGATTTCCTTCTGTCATGCTCTTTCCGTATGTTGTAACTACATTCTGAATGGTCTCAACACCGGAATTCTTCAGAAATTCACCATTGTCCACAGCAATAATCTTGTCCGCAAGAACTCTGAATGCATTGCCGATTCTTGTAACATACGCAGGCATAGAGTAAATGACACGATACAAGGTAAACAAAATGGGCATCTGAATAATTAAGTAACCGCAGCTACCGGTAGGTGATACGCCGTATTTTGCATATAACGCCTGCATTTCCTGATTCTGTGCCATCACGGAATCGTTGTCCTTTTTATTCTTGTACTTAGCCTGAATTGCCTGAAGCTCAGGATTCATTTTTGCTGAAAGCTTTGAAAATTTCTGCTGTTTAATTGTGAGAGGCATCATTAAAATATTTACTACAATTGTAAATAAAATAATGGTTAAACCTACATTAGGAATTCCAATAAAGTGAAGAATATTGAAGATTCCCTCCATGATCCAACCGAGCACCTTCGCAATCGGTCCCATGATCATTCCGTCTTCCTGGGTTAATAAAATAAAATTCATTTATCCTCCTAGCATTACCTGATTATATCTTACCAAATATTTTAAAGGTATCCGGAACAGGATCCACTCCTCCCTTGGAAAAGGGATTACATCTCATAAGTCTCCAGATTGTCAAAATACTTCCCTTCACCGCTCCATGCTTCCTGATTGCTTCCATTCCGTAATGGGAACAGGTGGGAACATAGGGACATTTCGTTCTTTTCACAGGAGAAATATATTTTTGATAAAATCTAATACCGGCAATCAAAAAATTTTTCATACTCTTAACCAAACTCTTAATCAAGATAAAAAAATACTTTTATTATCTGATGAAGTTTCCCAAGGTGTAACAGTGCACTCTCCACCTCATTATAACCTACGGTGGCTGCACTCGGTCTCGCGACGATTACGATATCCAAACCACTATTGAATATGCTTTCATGTAATCGGTAGCTTTCTCTTACCAGTCTTGTAACGCGATGTCTTACAACACTGTTTCCTACTTTTTTGCTCACACTGATTCCAATTCTGTTTCTTTCTGTGCCATTTTCCTTAACATACATAATGAAATACTTGTTGGCATATGATTTGCCGTTTTTGTAAACAAATTGGAACTGGTGATTCTTTTTTAATGATTCTGAAAATTTCATCTTTTCCTCAATTCTTCTCTTATACATCCTGTTTTATCCAATCTGACAAACAGAAGGATATAAAGAGAAAAAAAGGTCACATTACTGTGACCTATGCGGATAATTTCTTTCTTCCTTTTGCACGTCTTGCTGCCAAAACTTTTCTTCCTCCGGGAGTACTCATTCTGGCTCTGAAACCGTGAACTTTAGAATGTGAACGCTTTTTAGGCTGAAATGTCATCTTCATGGAAAAGCACCTCCTTCTCTTTAACCTTATTATATAAAGGTAAACAAATTTCTTCGCTTACTATCAGGAAAATAGCATATTGATTGTATAAGAAAAGCACCTCAATGTCAAGCAAAAAACAATAAAAATACTGAAAAATAAGCATTTTAAAAGACATTCAAATAAACAAAAATTTTTTATTATAAGTTATCCACATAGATATACACATAATTTTTAATAAGTTTAATTTATCCACAACATGTTAATTACATGTGGATAAATCTAGAATCATTATGGAATAAATGTGTAAAAGATGTGTATATTTCCATCATAAATAAATAAAATAAGGATTTTTTAAGGATAATAAAAATATCCACTTATTCACATTAATATCCACATACCCCTGTTTATTTTCCTACTTATAACCATATTTATCAACAATATGTGGATAACTTTTTTCATAGGGTGTTCATAACTTACATTTGAAATATTTATTAATCTATTATACAATGTAAAAAGGCGATTTTTTTATTAAAAAGAGGTTATGAAATGGACAAAATAAAGCAAAAATGGGATGAAATTAAAGAATCCGTGAGAAGGGAATACAATCTCTCTGACATTTCCTATCACACTTGGGTGGAGTCACTTAAAATTTATAATGTGGAGAATGACGTTGTCAACATCATTATACCCTCCGACCAGGCTCATGCCCTCAATTACATTTCTTCCAAATATAAAAGCTTTTTTCAGGTAACCATCACGGAAATGTTTAATCACGACTATGATATTACCTTCGTATTGGAAAAGGATATCAAGGCAGCTGATTCATCAGAAAATGAAATGCCTGATACGAATATGGGCTACAAGATTAATTATGAGGAAGCTCACCTGAATCCGAAATATAAATTTGATACCTTTGTAGTAGGAAGTAACAATAAGTTTGCTCATTCCGCATCTCTGGCTGTTGCAGAGACTCCCGGGGAGGCCTACAATCCTCTCTACCTATACGGAGGTCCCGGACTGGGCAAGACTCATCTCATGCATTCCATCGGTCATTTCATATTAGAACAGAATCCTAATATGAAGGTACTTTATGTCACCAGTGAGGAGTTCACCAATGAAGTGATTGAATCCATCCGTAGCGGTAATGCCGCTTCCATGACAAAGCTTCGTGAAAAATACAGAAATGTTGATGTGTTGATGGTAGATGACGTACAGTTTATAATAGGTAAGGAAAGTACTCAGGAGGAATTTTTCCATACCTTCAATGCACTTCACGCTGCAAGAAAACAGATTATTTTATCCTCAGATAAGCCTCCAAAGGAGATGGAAACTCTGGATGAAAGATTCCGTTCCCGTTTCGAATGGGGATTGATTGCTGATATTCAGCCCCCTGATTATGAAACCCGTATGGCTATCCTTCGCAAAAATGCGGAGAACAGCGAACGCAAGATTGATGAAGAAATCATCAAATACATTGCTACCAATATTAAATCCAATATCAGAGAGCTGGAGGGAGCTTACAACAAAATAATTGCCTTTGCTAAATTAAATAATGTAGATCTCACCTTATCTCTGGCTGAAGAAGCTCTTAAGGATGTTATATACCCCAACAAGCCGAAGGAGATTACTCCCACTCTCATTATTAATGTAGTAGCAGAACATTTCGGTGTGAAGCCCGAGGATATTACCTCCAAGAAAAGAAACTCAGAATTTGTACAACCCCGTCAGGTGGTAATGTATCTGTGCCGTGAGTTGACGGATACCTCCTTCACCAACATAGGAAAGCTTCTGGGTAAAAAGGATCACACAACCATCATACACGGTGTAAACAAAATCACTGCAGAGCTTGATACCAATGAAGAGCTTAGAAATAAAGTGGATATTATTATTAAGAAGATTAATCCTTCCTAATAATAAGAAAAGTAATCTTTTCCACATTCATATGGTTATAAAAAGGTTTATAAACCTGAATATATGTTGATAACTTTATTTTACATAAAAGGTTATTTTTAGGGCATGTGAATAACTTCATAGTTATCCTTAAGATTTAATGAAATAATTCACATGTTATCCATTCCCTTTTATCCTTAAAAATAGTATAATAAGAGTAGTTTTGCACATATCAACATCTATTATTAATTATAATAT
>CAZPRB010000041.1:0-13711 GCA_964588645.1 uncultured Acetatifactor sp.
TTTATGAAAAATTAACCCTTTTCCCTAAAATTAATAAAGAGTTTATAACTTGCAGACCTCAAGGCAGGTCTCAGCAGATTTCTGCACCTGCAGGCATTTCCTTCTCCGGTGTCATCAGTGCAAGGTTGCCCTCTGCATCCTCAGCGCACAAAAGCATACCTTCGGACATTACTCCGGCAAGTTTTGCAGGCTTTAGGTTCACCAGAACCATCACCTTCTTGCCCACCATCTCCTCAGGGGTATAATGTGCTTTGATACCGGATACAATCTGGCGCACCTGACTTCCCACACGCACCCGGCTGCACAGAAGCTTCTTGGACTTGGGCACAGCCTCACAGGCAATAATCTCACCTACCTGAAACTGCATTTTGGCAAAATCATCATAACTGATTTCCTCTTTAGGTTCGATATCAATTACAGGTGTAGCCTCCTTTTCTTCGCCGCCCTCTGCAGCCTTCGCCGCCTCAATCATAGCAAGACGTAAGGCCTCTTCCTTCTCTGCCACTTCCTTCATATCCAGACGCGCAAAGAGAATCTCCGGCTTATCAGTCACTTTCGTTCCGCTCTCATAGAGACCGAACTCCTCCAATCTGTCAAAGTCACGCAGGGAAGTATTCAGCTGCGTTACAATTTTCTGAGCAGTCTCCGGCATGTAGGGCTCCAACAGGGAGGCGCCGATTACGATACCTTCCACCAGATTGTAAAGAACCGTGGACAGGCGGTCTGCCTTCGCTTCGTCCTTAGCCAGTACCCAGGGCTCTGTCTCATCTATATATTTATTGCATCTCTTGAAGAGAGCGAAAATTTCTGTCAAGGCATCTGCTACACGCAGCTCTGCCATCTTGTTCACTGCTTTTGCATAGGTTCCGGTGACTGTCTTCTTCAAATCCTCGTCAATCGCACTGTCCTCAGGGCTCAGCTGCACACCCTTATCTGTCACTACGCCGCCGAAATATTTGTTGCTCATGGAAATGGTACGGTTGACAAGGTTCCCCAGCGTATTGGCCAAATCGGAATTCAGACGCTCCGCAATCAATTCCCATGTGGCATTACCGTCATTTTCAAAGGGCATCTCATGAATCATGTAATAGCGCACTGCATCCACACCAAAATACTCCACCAAATCATCCGCATAGATTACGTTTCCTCTGGACTTACTCATCTTGTCATTATTCATGAGAAGCCAGGGATGTCCAAATACCTGCTTGGGCAACTCCTCACCCAGCGCCATCAGGAAGATAGGCCAGTAAATGGTATGAAAGCGGATAATATCCTTTCCAATCAGATGCAAATCCGCAGGCCAGAGCTTTTTGTACTGCTCTGTGCTGTTGCCGTCCGCATCATAACCGATACCTGTGATATAGTTTGCCAAGGCATCCATCCACACATATACCACATGCTTGTCGTCAAAATCCACAGGAATACCCCATTTATATGAGGTACGGGACACACAGAGATCCTGAAGACCCGGAAGCAGGAAATTGTTCATCATCTCATTCTTGCGGGATACAGGCTGGATAAACTCCGGATGAGTATTGATGTGCTCAATTAATCTGTCTGCATATTTGCTCATCTTGAAGAAATAAGCCTCTTCCTTTGCCGGGCTTACCTCTCTGCCGCAATCGGGACATTTGCCGTCCACCAGCTGGGACTCCGTCCAGAAGGATTCGCAGGGAGTGCAGTACATACCCTCGTAGGCTCCCTTATAGATATCTCCCTGGTCATAGAATTTCCTAAACATTTTCTGAATCTGCTTCTCGTGATAATCGTCGGTGGTACGGATGAACTTATCATAAGAAATATTTAACAGGTCGCAGAGACCCCGTATCACTCCGGCCACCTCATCTACGAACTCCTTGGGAGACACGCCTGCCTCAGCAGCCTTTAACTCGATTTTCTGGCCATGCTCATCCGTTCCTGTCTGGAAGAATACCTCATAGCCTTCCTTTCTTCTGAATCTGGCAATGCTGTCCGCCAGTACAATCTCGTAATTATTGCCTATATGAGGCTTGCCGGATGTATAAGCAATCGCTGTTGTAAGATAATACTTTCCTTTGTTTTCCATGTCTGGTACTCCTTTCTATTGAGGGTAGGACTCCGAGTCTGCGAATTTCCGTCCGGATATCGAAGCCCTCCGAATTTCCGTAATTCAAAAAGCCCGCCCTCCCATGCACAAAACATGAGAAGGCGCGCTGTATACCTGTGTTACTACTTCTCTTCGTCACTGCGTTTTCAATCACAACGATAGATTAGCACATTGGAACAGTTCATGTCAACGAAAACCTTTAGCACCACACTTCTACCTCATACACGGCATTCTTCTCATAGGGGAGCACCCTTCCTTCGAAGACCTCTCCGTTCACCTTACATGCCTTGGTGCCTCTTTGGATGGTCACATGGTAGAATGCATCCTTAAATTTCCTGCTGCATTGCACATTGTTCCATCCCGCAGGCAGGCAGGGCTTCAGTTCCACACCATTGACGGTTGCCTTCACCCCAAGTAGCTTCTCCAAGGTGACCAGAAGCATCCAGGAGATGGTTCCCGTGCCATAATGACAGCTGGAACGACCGTAATTTGCAGAGCCCTTCAGCGTGTAATAATAATTGGACACAAAGGTGGGAAGCTGCAAATTCACCTCGGGCGGATTGTCCGGGTTGGTGGGCAGGGTTCGAAACAACGTATCATAAACTGCATCACCGTCACCTCTCACCGCATCAGAGAACGCCTTAAACATAGAAGCATGGCAGTACACAGAGCCATTTTCCGTGGTTCCTGACTTCTTGATACTGATTCGTCCCCAGCGTTTATCCCATTCCGAAAAGGGTGGATCCAAAAGTGCCGGTCCGAAGGGAGTTCTCAGTCTTTCCATTGTGTGCAGCATGGTCTGCAGCCTCTCCCCATCGGGAACGCCCGCCATGATCGCCCAGGTCTGTGTGTTTAAGAACAATCTGTCGTTATCCTCCACGGAACCGAAAGTCTCTCCGTCATCATCATAGCCGGCAACATATCTGTCCTCCGACCAGCAATACTGATTGACGCAAGCGCGAAGCTCCCTCTGCATATTCTGCAATTTCTGCACCATATTCTCATTCAGATATCTCTCCATGCTCTCCAGGATCAGACCGATACCGTATATCAATGCCAGAGTAGACCAGTTGGACTCTCCCTTGCCTCTTCTTCCCACACCATTAATGGGGTCATTCCAATCTCCGTCCCCTATCAGACACATACCGTGTGCTCCGCGATGCGCATACATATATTCCACAGCCTTCAGCATATGCTCATATACCGGAGCAGAACCTCCGTCCTTGTACGGGACTTCTTCTTCATACATTGCCGCATCCCCATTCTGGTTAATCATTGCCGTAACAGCTATGATTAACCACAGAGGACCATCAGAATGCTTCAGAAGACAAAGTGCTTTTTCCGGGGAGCCGTCCGTCATATACCATTGCTTGATATAGCCGTCACTCTGTTGAAGAGAGAGTACGTTATAGACATATTTTTTTGCTGATGCCGGAGCAACCAAAGAGTACCCCATGGCATCCTGCAGCTGATTGCGAACCGGGCAATACACTCCTCCGCGGTTCTGTCTTGTGAGAAGGGTAATCTGTTTTTTTAGCCAATAATTTGTAAAGTAATTCAGGTTTTCATCCGGTGTATCAATGGTGAACTGTCCGCAGATTTTCTCCCAAAGGGCATTACTCTCAGCTTCCTGCTTCTGAACATATCCCTTGTCCCATTCCTTCTTCAAGGCAACTATTTCATCCACATTCTGCGCCACACCCAGACGGATATGAAGCTCCCTACACTCACCGGGCGCCAGAGTCGCTTTATGCTGAAAGGCACCGCAGAAATTTTCCGCCTCACCGGGAATATTGCTGCAGGTCTCATTGCGCAGAGCTGCCGGATACTCTCCCATATCATCACAGCCCCAGAATCTTCTCCGGCTCATATCGCAGGAGGTAGGCGTTACATCGGAGAACATATAGTAATAGCTTGGTTTCTTTTCCGCCTTCTCCTTGTCTTCATAAAAAACATGATATGGAAATGCATATTTATAGAGGATCTCCTGCTCTTTATTATACACGCACTCACCACCCATAACTCCGCCGTCCGCGAAGCCAAACAAAGAAAACAGGGATATGGTCTGCTCCTTTTCAGAGACGTTCTTCAGCTGCAACGTCCAATTTTCGCCATATCCTTCCGTAGGAACCACGGCCTTGATACTGCATGCAATCCCATCGCATTGGGAAGAAAGCATGGTATGGTTCAAGCCGTGTATACAGGAAAAATCCTCCACTTCCCTGCGCAGAGGAACATAATTGGGATTGAACGCCTTTTTCGTACCATGATTCAGGATATAGAAATAACGATATCCTGTGGTATAGGCCTCCCTGTTGTAATTATTTACCGTACAGCTCTTCCCCTGAAGGGTCTGGCTGATTTCCATGTGATAGGTATCATTGAAGAGAAAGTTACTCCAGCTTGTGGGCGTAACAGGCGTTGTCACCTCGAACTCTTTTCCTCCCCTGATAAATTGGCCATACTTCATAGCAAATATTTCTCCTTCTTTTTGTTTTGCAAAACAGCCAACGGAATAGCTTCCGTTGGCTGAACCTTTATGTCTGACATACACCTTTACTTTAGATGGTAAATACAGATACCTCGTTCTTCAACTCCTGCATATTATCGCCAAGCACGTCCGCAGTGTCACTCAATTTAACGACACTTTCTAACAGCTTGTCAGCCACATCATTTACCGCCTCCGTATTTGCAGCGGTCTGTTCAATAATCTCAGAAATGTTCATAACGGAAGCAACGGTATCCTTGCGTTCATTGTCCGCCTTATCAATACTGTCTGCAATTCTCTTAAGTCCCTCCAGTAGCTGCTGCATGCGTGTCTGCATTTCACGGAATACCGCAACCACCTCACCTACAGCCTCTGTCTGCAGGGCAACCATATTCTGTGCCTGACCGGCGCTGGCAACGCTGTCCTTGGTCTGAACTGTAATGCGTTCCACATTTCTTCTGATATTGCCTGCCGCGTTAGCGGATTCATCTGCCAGCTTACGGATTTCCTCTGCAACAACCGCAAATCCGCGTCCCGCTTCACCGGCTCTCGCAGCCTCAATAGAGGCGTTCAAGGACAGGAGATTGGTCTGCTCTGCAATATCGGTAATGGTCTTACCGAAGGTGTCGATAACATCCAGCTCCTTCTGCAGGGAATCAATGCTTCCTCCCACACGGGCAGTAATCTCTGTGGTCTCCTCTGCTCTGCCGCCCAATACCTGAACGATTTCAATTCCGTTATTAATCATAATCTCGGATTCATCAATCAGCTTACCTACCTTATCCACTTCTTCGATGACATGCTGAATCTCATCAGAGAGGATATTCGTTCTGGCTACGCACTCCTTTGCATGGTCAGACTGCTTCAGCATACCGTCGTTAATCTCGACGATGGAGCGCGCTATATCCTTGGAGTAATCGTGAATAATCTTCGATGCTCCCTCCACATCCGCGGAGGATACATCCAGCTGTTCTGCCGCGTTGCTGACACGGCTAACCAGCTTCTTGGTATTTTTAACCATATCCGTGACAGATGCAGCGAGTCCTCTGAACTCATCATGGCTGGTTGCCTTTACGGTAACCGTCAAATCTCCTTTGGCAACTTCACCGAATTTCCTGGAGATGTTCTTCATATTCTTCTGGATACCGGATACAATGATAACAGCCAGCAACAATACCACTACTATGGACAGGATGACCAAACCTACTGTAATCGATTTAATGGCCTCCGCCTGTCCTATGATGGTTTGGGTGGGTACCAACGCACAGACTGTTGTGCCCAGCTGCTCACTTCTGGAGTAGATGAACAAATACTCCGTTCCCTTGTACTCTACATAATCACTGCCCAGCAGAATGGGGTTCGCCTTCTCATCCTCTGTCTCAGGCATCTGTCCGATTGCATTAAAGTAACTCTGTCCGTAAAATACAGGCTCTCCGGCAGTCAGAATGCTCTCCTGACCCTCCGAAAGATTTTCAAAAACAATCTCACGACCATTCATGGTAACAAATCCGACAATGCTGCCCTCGCCGAAATCCAAAGAGGCAATATACTCCTCTATGGGGTCCGCCTTAATATCTGCCACCACCATGGCGTTCGTATTGTATACATTGGTCTGATACACCATAATATACTCATCCTGAGCAATATTCAAATATTCATCCAAGAGCTGGTGACTGTCGGTCCAGGTAATCACATTACCCGCCTCGTCCACTGCCGAGGCACGATAATCAGTGACAATACCGGCAACCTTCTGCGTAGCCAGCTTTGATGAAAGAAGATTCAAATCCTCCTTTGAGATAACGTGAATCTGACTGATGAAGGAGTTCGAAGTCTGACTGGTACGCAAATTGTTATTTGCATTCTCTGTCGCATTATATGATGCGGTTGTATCATTTTTCAAAAGACCCTGCAGGTAGCTTGTCAGCTCCTTGTCATAGGTGTATCTGCTGGCCTCGGAGCGGACGAACCCGCAGGCAGTATCTATGTATTCCATGGCCATGCGCACCATCTGGGTACTGGTCTCAATATATTTGGAGCTCATACCCTCCGATGCCTTGTTGTAGGATATGGTTCCGATAGCTATCATGAAGACAACGGGAACCATAAAACCGAACATCATTTTATTTCTGATGCCCAACAACAGAAATTTACTTTTCTCACGCGGCTTTTTCAATTTCTTTTGCTCCTGCTTCTGTAGCTTTCTGTCCTTCTTTTTGTCCACTTTCTTGTCTGTTGTGTTCTGTAATTTCTTCTGTTCTTCCATACTAACACCCCATTCATTCACACTATCATCTGTTCCTTGCGCTTTAGATTAACCCATCTTCGATTATATCCATGCACTTTTCTGCGAAACATGTATTATTTTCGCATTCCTTTTAGAAATTCTTCGCGACTTCCGCCTGTCTTCTGCGTTTTTGCTGTGGATTCCCTCACATCTTATCCATAAAGCCTTGAATATTAAGTCCGATGTCCTCCTTGAATACCGCCGAGCCTGCCACTATGACATTAGCGCCTGCCGCAATTGCTGCTTCTACATTGTCCGCATTGATACCTCCGTCCACCTCGATATCTACATCAAGGCTCTTTTCCGTTATCATACGTCGTATCACCGAAACCTTGTCAATGCATGCAGGAATAAGCTTCTGTCCGCCGAATCCCGGCTCCACAGTCATCACCAGCACCATGTCCACCAGCTCCAGATAGGGCTCCACCGCCTTAGCAGGCGTGTCGGGCTTTATCGTAATTCCCACCTTTTTTCCAAGGCTTCGAATCTTAGCAATCGTCTCCTCCACCTGCTTTGTGGCCTCCAGATGGAAGTTGATTAAATCTGCTCCGCATCCTGCAAACTCTTCAATATACCGCTCCGGCTTCTCTATCATCAGATGCACATCTAAGAACATATCCGTCCTCTTACGGATGGCTTCAATAACCGGCATCCCGTAGGAGATGGAGGGCACGAACAAGCCGTCCATAACATCTATGTGCAGCCAGGGAACTCCCGCTGCCTCCACTTCTTTAATCTGCTCTCCCAGCCTCCAAAAGTCTGCCGAAAGAATGGATGGTGACAAGATATTCATTCGTTTCCTCATTTCCATACAAAACTGTATATCTGTTTAAGTAAATACATTTTAACAGAAATTTTCAAAAATTACAACACAACTTTAAACATTTTCAGTATATTTAAAAAAAAGATGCAAAGACCTGTCAGAAGGTCTTCACATCCTTTTTTAGCTTTTCCCATGCATCCTCATGCTCCGTATAGTAAATCGGACATTTCTTGCCGCCACAATCATAATGCCGCAAAATATCCTCTGTCTCCAAATCATAGGTTGCTATCAGCCATTGCAGCAGCTCAATCAACGAATCGTAGGTCTCCTGCGTAAAAGAACCATCCTCAGCCAGATAACAGCACTCTATGGATATGGAATCCTGATTCCTGGTCTGCACTGCATAGGCAATCTCATCCAACGGAATACATTGAACAATCTCCCCTTCATAACCGATAATGAAATGTGCACTGGCACTGCGCTCATGGGTGTCCTTCAGTTGCTCAAAATAACTGCGGTTCTGTGCAGCGCTCGTGCCCTGATTGGCGGTATAGTGCACGAAGATATTGTTGACGGTTGTCAGGGCTTCCCCGGGTCTGGAATATTCATTCGGTGTCAGGAAATCCTCCGTCCAAGCGGGATGCTTTCCAAAAGTCTTCGCATCGATTCCCTGTATTTCCTCTCGGCGGGGCACAATTGCTAACACCTCCAATTGCTTGTCCGCAAGTGCCATCCTGCCGTCCGCATCAGGCCTGTCCAATGTTCTTTTTAGCAGGAAAATCCCTAGTCCGAATAGGCATATCACTCCCGCAAGCTTAATTCTCCTAAGCCTCATCCGCCTTTGTCTGCGGATTATCGCACGTCTTGCAGAATATTTGCTTCGCTGTTGTCTCTGCGCCGACGTTTCTTTTCGGTAATCGGCCAAACAGGGATTCCTTTTCAGCGAAGCAAATTCCAGCTTCAGTTCCGTTTCATCCTCACGCTGTTGTGTCGTCATTGATTTCCCATCCATAAACCATACTTATATTCCCGATTGTGCAGGATTTGCGTTCATCTGCTTCCTGCAACAAGGATAGTATAAAGATAAAATGCATCAAAGTAGACACTTATTTCTTAAGAAACGATTAACTTCTGTTTATAAATATCTTAAAGCCATTCCTTCACGGACTTATAGACGCCATCGGCATCCAATCCGTATTTCTCAATCAAGGCAGCCGCAGAACCGGATTCACCAAAGATATCCTGCATGCCGATTTTCTTCACCATGGTAGGATAATTTGCAGACAGACAATCACATACGGCACTGCCCAAGCCACCGATTACGGAATGCTCCTCCACAGTCACTACCTTGCCCGTCTTCTTGGCGCTGCTGATGATAAGCTCTTCATCCAAGGGCTTGATGGTGCAGATATTGATTACCTCTGCATCAATACCATCCGCTGCAAGCTTCTCCGCTGCACCCAGTGCAGAATCTACGCAGATACCGGTTGCAACAATTGTCACATCCTTGCCGGGGCGAACCACGCTTCCCTTTCCAATCTCAAATTTGTAATCGGGAATATCATTGATTACAGGAACAGCTGCACGTCCGAAACGGATGTATACAGGGCCTTCATACTCCAAAGCAGCACGGACTGCCGCTCTCGCCTCCACATCATCGGAGGGACACATTACCACCATTCCGGGAATGGTTCTCATCAGGGCAATATCCTCATTACACTGGTGGGTTGCACCATCCTCTCCGACGGTAATACCTGCGTGAGTTGCACCGATTTTCACATTCAGGTGGGGATAACCGATGGAGTTGCGTACCTGCTCAAACGCACGTCCTGCCGCAAACATTGCAAAGGAGCTTACAAAAGGAATCTTACCTGTCAGGGATAAGCCTGCTGCCACACCCATCATATTGGCTTCTGCAATACCGCAGTCGATATGGCGGTCGGGATATGCCTTCTTAAAAATACCTGTCTTAGTAGCCTCCGCAAGATCAGCATCCAGCACAACCAGGTTAGGGAATTCCTCTGCCAGCTCTTTTAAGGTGTTACCATAGCTTTCTCTGGTTGCAATCTTCTTAACGGTGTCCTTTACGATTTTCTCTGCCATTATGCTTCACCTGCTTTCTCTAATTCTACACCGATTTTCTCCAAATCTGCCATTGCAATCGCATACTCTTCATCATTGGGTGCCTTGCCGTGCCAGCCTGCCACATTCTCCATGAAGGAAACGCCCTTGCCCTTCACGCTGTGAAGGATAATGCAGGTGGGCATACCCTTGGTCTCTCTGGCTTCCTTGAAGGCTGCGCGGATGGCATCGAAGTCATGGGCATCTATGTTGATTACGTGGAAGTTAAACGCCTCGAATTTCTTATCGATGGGGTAGGGAGAGCATACCTCGTCAATGGCACCATCTATCTGGAGATTGTTGTTATCTACGATGACGCACAGGTTGTCCAGCTTGCGGAAGCCTGCAAACATCGCTGCCTCCCAGACCTGCCCTTCCTGAATCTCACCGTCTCCCAGCATAGTATATACCCGGAAATCCTTCTGCTCCATCTTTGCACCCAAAGCCATTCCTGCCGCAACGGAAATTCCCTGTCCCAGGGAACCGGAGGACATATCAACGCCGGGAATATGGATACAGGGATGCCCCTGCAGATAAGAACCCAGCTTACGCAGAGTCGTCAAATCCTCTACCGGAAAATATCCTCTGTTAGCCAATGCCGCATAAAGGCCGGGAGCTGTATGCCCCTTGGACAATACGAATCTGTCCCTATCCTCTTTGTCAGGATTCCGGGGATCTATGTTCATTTCTTCAAAATACAAAAAGGTAAATACATCTGCCGCAGAGAGGGATCCGCCGGGATGTCCCGCCTTTGCGCTGTGAACTGAGGTTACAATACCTTTGCGAACTTCATTCGCGCGTTTTTGCAACTCTAAATTGTTCATTATTTCCTCCATTCCGCCGTGGCATCTCCGCGGCTTCCACTTTTCATCTTCCGCCACTATACTAGCATAGTTCCTTTCGTCCGTCTAGTGACGAGGTAACGGTTTTCATGAAAAAAATTCGGTTTTTTCGGGCATAATTACAAATCCGGTACACCGTCCATTCATATTTTTCCGCCAAACGGCATATAGTGAAGCAATATGTTGACAGTGATAACAGGCAGGTAACTATCCTTGAAAATAAGAAAAGCAGGACTTTTAGTGTCCATTCTTACAGGAATGGCAGCATTAACCGGAATCGCCCTCTTTCTAACTTGCTACAGAAGGGACGAAAAAAAATACGAGGAAATCACCTCCGACTTGTTCCGGGAGGAAATGCTGGCAAGCACGCTGAATATGCATTATACCTTGGCTTACCCTGCCAATTTCGGCATTGAAGAATATGAGGTGCTTCTCCCATGCTACGAAACCGGCAGCTATCTTCGCACACAAGCCTCCACTGAAAATATCCTTACTTCCCTAAGGCATGTCAATCCCGGCAAGCTCTCCGACGCCGATGCCTATTCCTACAAGCTCCTGACACGCTCCCTGCAAAACACACTGGCATTAAACAGCTGCCCCTATTACGAAGAACCCCTCTCACCATCCTCAGGAATGCAATCCCAATTACCCATACTTCTTGCGGAGTATACCTTCCGATGCAGACAGGATGTGACGGATTATCTTGCCCTGCTTGAGCAGACAGACGAATACCTTGCCTCCCTGCTTTGCTACGAGCAGGAGAAGACTGCAGCAGGCATGCCCATGCCTACCTCCTCCATCAAGGACGTGATTGCCCAGTGTGACACCATTGTCACAAAAGAGGATTTGGAACTGGGGACACATTTTCTGCAAAGCACCTTCCGGGAACGCCTACAGACCTTGTGCGATTCCGGAGAACTGACCATAAGCGAGGCAGAAGGTCTGATTGCCCAAAATAACCGTCTCCTGACAACTGTCGTCCAGCCCGCTTACGAGGCATTGGCCGACGGACTTTTCCTGTTGGAACAGGAAGCTGTCCCGCTGACCGGACTGGCAGCGAAGCCCGGTGGCGCCGAATATTATCAATATCTTCTGCGCTCCGAGACCGGTTCTTATCGTGATATGGAGGACATTCGGGCTCTGTTGGTCGAAGCGTTTTCGCAGGAATACGAGAGCAGCCGAGCGCTCTCTGCCCAGACGCCGGGGCTCACTGAATATCTGTCCGCAAACGAGGAATTAAACTTTCCTTACCTAAGTGCCGAGGATATGTTACAGGATTTACAGAAACGGATGCAGAGGGATTTTCCGGCTCTGCCGCCGGAGACGTCCCGCGGTCAAAATACATACTCTACCGATTTCGCACGGAAACACTATCCTGCAGTAACCGTGAAGAGAGTCTCTCCCAGTTTGGAAAACTATTGTGCCCCCGCCTTTTATCTGACAGCCCCTTTGGACGATACTGACAACAATGTCATTTATATCAACGAGAAAGATTCTCCCTGCGGACTGGAGCTATACACCACTCTGGCACATGAAGGGTATCCCGGGCATCTGTACCAGACTGTATACAGCAACCGCACATCCCTGGCTCTGAACGAAAACCCTGTGCGGGAGCTTCTTTGGTATGGTGGCTATCTGGAAGGCTGGGCACTGTATGCGGAATTTCTGTCCTATGATTATGCCGCTGAGCTTATGCAGGAGCAGAACCGGCCCATGGATGCCGCGTACATAGAATTGGAAAAGCATAACCGCAGTCTGCAGCTATGCCTCTATTCCCTACTGGATATCATGATTCACTATGACAACGCTTCCCTCTCACAGGTTGCCGGAGTCTTACAAAATTTCGGAATTACGAAAAGCTCCTCCGTCAATGCCATATACAGCTACATTGCGGAGGAACCCTGTAATTATCTGAAATATTATCTTGGATATTTGGAAATTCTCGCCCTTCGCGAGAATGCACAGACACTATGGAAGGATGCCTACACTGATTATACCTTCCACAAATTTTATTTGGACTGCGGGCCGTCAGACTTCACATCCTTATCGGAGCGTCTGGAGTCGGAAACCGTACGGAAAAACTGATTGAGGTTGCTGAGTGCCTTCGCCAATATCGCCTGCTCCTCCTCCGAGAGACCCTGAATCACCGAATCAATCATCTCCTGATGAAAAGCGCGGTGCCTCTCGTAGGCTTTGCAGCCCTTCTCCGTCAGGGACACCAGCACCACTCTTCTGTCCTCCTCACTGCGGGTACGATGTACATATCCCTTCTTCACAAGACCATTCACGGAAATGGTGAGAGTACCCATAGTGACGGACAGGGACTTTGCCACAGAAGACATATTCCTTGGTTCATACCTGTCAATCGCCTCTATGACATGCATGTCATTCACAGTCAAATCCTTATATTCACCTGTTTTGAGCGCTTTTTCTTCAATTGTAGTAATTTCCCGGAAGAGCTTGACCAGCACTTCGTTTAAGCCAGCAATAATATCCACGCTATTCCTCCATCATCGACTCTAAATAGCCTCTGTCCCACAATAAAATTTTTAATTTCTTGGCGGCCTCCACCGCAGGCGCAGTAAAGTACTGGTTGGTCAGCACTGCACCCACCATACGGTCGTAATAATCCCTGCCTGCATACGCTTCCTGTACTGCCTTGACGCCCACCGGCTCCGCATAGCATTTACATTGCACAGCGTAGGTAATTCCATCCTTTTCCGCCAGAATATCCACTCCGTAATCCCTGCTTCCCTTGGTAACCTCCACCTCCAGAAAGCCATGCTTCTTCAAAAGGTCCGCACAGAAATACTCGAAATCATGCCCTTCCATCACGTCAATATCGCCGTGACGTCTCCTTCCGGAGCGCACAAGCAATCCGATTCCCGAAAGTGCCAGCGCCAACACACCTATGCAAATTATAATGGTAACCACAATCACATAATTATTATTCATATTGGTATTTTACCACAAAACAACCGACCTTCGCTACCTAAAACACATAAATATCCTGCTATTTCCGTCTATTGACAAATCGAAGGAAACGCACTATAACTAGAAAAGAATTTGACACATGCCGCTGTCGGCAGAGAGGAGCATTATGGAACAGCTTATCTTTAGTCTCAAT
>CAZPRB010000041.1:13811-17552 GCA_964588645.1 uncultured Acetatifactor sp.
CATGCCGCTGTCGGCAGAGAGGAGCATTATGGAACAGCTTATCTTTAGTCTCAATGCCACCATCCCCATCTTCCTGATGATGGTCATTGGATATCTGCTGAAAACCTTACATATTGTAGACGAGCCATTTGTAAAGACTCTGAATTCCTTTAATTACAAAATCACGCTTCCAGTCCTGCTGTTTCGGGATATTGCAGAATCGGATTTCTACAGCGTGTGGGATACCAAATACGTGCTGTATTGTTTTCTGGTCACGTTGACCTGCATCGTTGTCATCTGGATTGCAGCAGGTCTGACCTATCACAACAAAGCACTGCTCGGAGAATTCATTCAGGCTTCCTATCGAAGCAGCGCCGCCGTCCTTGGAATTGCTTTTATTCAGAATATCTATGGCAACTCCGGCATGGCTCCGTTGATGATTATCGGCACCGTACCCTTGTACAATGTGGCTGCGGTTCTGATTCTGTCCTTCACCGGGCCTGCGGCACATGGTCTGGACAGAGCTTCTATGAAATCCGCAGTGAAGGGCATCTTGACCAACCCCATCATTATCGGCATCCTGCTGGGAATGGTGGTATCTGTATGTCCGATTTCCTTCCCCTTTATCATCACCAAAACCATCAACAACCTCTCCGTGCTTGCCACTCCCTTGGCTTTAATCGGGTTGGGTGCCGGTTTTGAGGGACGCAAGGCACTGAAGCAGCTGCTGCCTACCTCCATTGCCACCACAATCAAGCTTGTCCTGCTTCCGGCAATCTTCCTTCCCGTAGCCATCGCCATGGGCTTCACCGGAGAAAAGCTGGTTGCCATCCTGATTATGTTAGGTTCCCCCACCACGGTCAGCTGTTATATCATGGCCAAAAATATGAAACACGAGGGAGTACTGACCTCCAGCGTGGTGGTTGCCACCACCTGCCTAAGCTCCGTAACCCTGACTGCCTTCCTGTTCCTGCTGCGCAGCCTGGGACTGATATAGAAATCTACAGTTTTCTAAAGGAGCCCCGGCATCTATTTTCTTCACGGAGCTACGGACTCAAGTAACTCTAAATGTTCTGCGGCTTCCCTACACCATCATCCCTGCCAAAATGACACTGGCGATGGTTCCCACAAGTGTTGAAAGGAGGGCTCCGGAAAGGGTGAAGCGGGTCTTGGTCACCTTGGCTGCCAGGAAATAGACACTCATGGTGTAAAAGATGGTCTCCGTGCAGCTCATCAGTATGGAGGTCACCAACCCCGCATAGGAATCGGGACCGTTTGTCTTGAAAATATCCAGAACCAGACCTGTGGCGGCCGAAGAGGAAAACATCTTCACCACCAGCAGCGGAATCAGTTCTGCCGGCAGTCCGGCTGCTTCTGTCAGAGGTTCCAACAGCTTCCCAAGAAGCTCAAAAAAACCGGAAGCCCGCAGAATCCCTACCGCCACCATCAGTCCCACCAACGTCGGCACAATATCTACAACCACTCTCAAGCCGTCCTTGGCACCTTTCAGGAATACCTCATATACCTTTATTCCGGAAACCATCCCATAACCCACTATAAAAAAGATTAGCAGCGGTATTATTATATCTGACATATGCGCCAATATATTCATTTTGTTACGCTCCGGTATTTCCTTTTCTATACCTTATGTAATTTTTTTGAAGAAAATGCTACAATCCGGTAGCAAGCAAGTAGAATATCTTCTTTTTGTGTGATACAATAGGTCGTAGAAGACAAACTTTTTTATCAAAACATATTGAAGGAGAAGTAGAAAATGAGTGTACAGATTGAGCCTTTTGCAGCGAAGGATTCTAATATTGAAGGGCTGAAAATAATCAATGCCAAAATGGTAACCGATGACCGCGGAACTGTTCGCGAATTGTTTCGTGAGAGCACATATTCGGAGGTTCTTCCCCAAACATTAACGGGATGGAAGCAAATCAACCTAACCAGAACGAAAAAAGGAGCTGTCCGCGGACTGCACGGCGAAGCAATGTCCAAGTTGGTTACGGTAGCGTATGGCTCCGTATTTGGTGCGTATGTTGACACCAGACCGGACAGTAAGACTTTCGGTGCTGTTCAGACTGTACACATCACACCCGGCGTTCAAGTATTTGTTCCAAAGGGCGTATGTAATGGTTTTCAAGCGTTGGAGGATACGGAATATCTATATTTTTTTGACAATGAATGGGTGTCCGGAATGCCCGGTACGGCACTTTGTCCGTTGGATCCCGAATTGAATATCCAATGGCCGATTCCCATTGATACCCATAATCTGAATCAGATTTCTGAGAAGGATTCCAAGGCACCCACTCTGGAGGAGCTTCGCAGGCTTCTGGGAGTCAGAATATGATGATTCGTGAAATGAGACCTGAAGATTGGGGTAGAGTATTTGAAATATATAAACAAGGCATTAATTCCGGCAAAACAACATTCAGCACAAACTATCCTTCTCGGGAGGAATGGGATGCAGAGCATAACAAATGTTGTAGATTTGTCGCCTTATTTAACAACGAAATCGCCGGTTTTACGGCGTTAAGCCCCGTATCCAAAAAAACTCACTATTGTGGAGTCGTTGAAGTTTCGATATATGTGGACGAAAAATATTGGCATAACAGCATTGGTACGGAATTACTTAAAAAATTGATTCAGGAAGCACCCAATAATGGTTTTTGGTGTTTGTATTCCTCCATTTATTCGACTAATGAACATAGTATCAATCTGCACCGTAAATGTGGCTTCAGGACGATTGGTTATCGGGAGCGTATCGCAAGGGATCGATTTGGAAATTGGACGGACACAACACTTATGGAATATAGATTTCCTGATGAAATTGTGAAAATGGATTAAAGCTGTGTATTTATAAATAGTTTATTTTTTGTTTAGAAAAGAATTAGCACTCACCGCTTGACAGTGCTAACAATCGGTGTTATAACATAATCGAACGAAGGAAAGGAAACATCGAGAGGACATCTTCTGAAAGAAACCTTCCGAACGTTCCCCGAAACATCCCCGTTACAAAAGAAACAATGTAAAAATGTTTTATTGAGAAAAGGAGCGATGTTTTATGTTAAGACCTAGTATTTTTGGAGAAAACTTATTTGAGGACTTTTTCGATTTTCCGGATTTCGAGAAAATGGAACAACAGATGAACAAAAAACTATATGGTCATCATGCAAAGAATCTGATGAAGACAGATATCAAAGAAAAAGAAGATACCTATGAACTGCAAATCGATCTTCCCGGATTCCAAAAAGATGAAATCAAGGTTCAGCTGGAGAACGGATATCTGGTTATTTCTGCAGCACGAGGTCTTGATCAGGACGAACAGGAAAAAGAAACCGGCAAATATATCCGTAGAGAAAGATATGCAGGTTCCTGCCAGAGATCCTTCTATGTGGGCACCAGTGTACAGCAGGAAGATATCAAGGCTGAATTTAAGCATGGTATTCTGTCATTGACGGTTCCAAAAGACAAGCCGGCAATCGAGCAGAAAAAAAATCACTATATAGCAATTGAAGGATAATGAATTTTGGCACCCCAAACGGGGTGCCAATTTCACATTTATCACAATACACCATATGATGTCCTATCCTTCCATTTACAATACAAAACGGCTGTCACTGTACTGATTAAGGTCGCCACAATTGCCGGAGCAATAATACATGCGGGATCTGCACTACCATACTGACTCCGATAGGCAATCATATTGACAGGAATCAACTGCAGCGAAGAAATATTTAAAATCAGAAAAATGCACAT
>CAZPRB010000042.1:0-17312 GCA_964588645.1 uncultured Acetatifactor sp.
CTCATTGTTACCTGTGAGAATGGCTGTTTTGTTTGCGGACGGATTATGCGCGGAAAACATACAATATTCTCGGGGAATGGATTTCTCGGAAATTTCCCGCACATCCACTTGACAAACCCATAAGAAAGGTGTATTTTAGATAAAAAGTACTTTACCAGTTTAAAGTTTAACAGTTTAAAGTGCTAGAAACGCAGTTTGGAGGAATGAGATATGGCACAGGAGACAGGAAGAACATTAATGTCCTATTGCCCTGATATCAAGGTATTGGACTGTACACTGAGAGATGGCGGATTGGTGAATAATTTCCGCTTCGATGATAAATTTGTAAAGAATCTGTATCAGGCAAATATCAAAGCCGGTGTGGATTACATGGAGTTCGGTTATAAGGCATCCAAGGAAATCTTTGATGTGAAGAATTTCGGAAAGTGGAAATTCTGTGACGAGGAGGATATCCGGGCTATCGTGGGCGATAACAATTCCGATTTAAAGATTTCCGTTATGACGGATGTGGGAAGAACGGATTACAAGCATGACATTTTGGAGCGCAAGGACAGCGTCATTGATTTGGTGCGCACCGCAACCTATATTCATCAGATTCCCACGGCTATTGAGATGATTGAGGACGCAAAGGCTAAGGGTTATGAGACGACAGTAAATGTGATGGCAGTTTCCAAGGTCAATGACAAGGATTTGGATGCGGGTCTTGAGCTTTTGGGAAAGAGCGGTGTAGATATCATTTATCTGGTAGACAGCTTCGGCGCATTCTATCCGGAACAGATAGAACATCTGGCGGATAAATACCTGAATATTGCAGCCAAATACAACAAACAGATTGGTATGCATGCACACAACAATCAGCAGCTTGCATTTGCCAATACCATTCAGGCGCTGCGTCAGGGAGTAAGCTATCTGGATGCTACGGTAAGCGGTATGGGACGCGGTGCAGGCAACTGTTTTTTGGAATCTTTGCTTGCATTTTTGAAGAATCCCAAGTATAATTTAATGCCTATCATGAAGTTTGTAGAGAACGATATGTTAAAGGTGAAAGAGAGCGGTGCGGTCTGGGGCTATGACATTCCCTACCTTTTGACAGGCGTTCTCAACAGTCATCCTTCTTCCGCGATTAAGTTCATCAAGGACGGCAGAATCGATTATCATCAATTCTATCAGGAGCTGCTGGAGATTGAATAATCCCTGAAGCATCAGAGAAGTGATGCCTGTTTTGTTTCAGAGAGGCTTGGAGAAATATGGTATCAATTAAAGAAGTTGCAAAATATGCCGGTGTAGCCATATCCACGGTTTCGAAGGTCATCAATGGTTATCCGGGCATCAGTAGCGAGACAAAGGAGAAGGTTCAGAATGCTATCAAGGAATTGAATTATATTCCCAATTCCATCGCATCTGCGCTTTCTTCGAAACAAAACAGCAGAGTTGCCCTGATTCTGGATCCCAAGAGACAGACGCAGGCGATTGACCAGATTTGTATGCAATATCTGTTGGGTGCTCTGGATATGGCGAAGGAGCTGAATCTGGATGTGGTGACGATCTTCGTCTCCATGCTGGCAGGTATGACAGCGGAGGAAATCACAGCCTATTTGCGTTCCCTGAGTATATCAGGAATCGTGATATACGGTTTGTCCAAGGAGGATAAGGTGCTGCAGCAGTTGATTTGGGAGCAGCAGTTCGCCTGTGTGGTGGTGGATGCCCCCCTTGTGAATGACAGAACCACCTCTGTGAGCATCAATCAGGAACAGGCGCAATATGACGTAGCAAAGAAGACGATTCTGGATGACCAATGTAAACGTGTATTATATATTGCGGGACGGCAGGATGGATATGTTTCCGACCAGCGTCTGGCAGGCATCAGGCGGGTGGCGGAGGAATGGAAGCTTTCCCTGATGGTAAAGCAGGGAGATTTCAGCGAGCTTACCGCCAGGAAAATTGCCTTGGCATATGCAGAGGAGGTGGATGTGATTGTGTGCGCCTCTGATTTAATGGCAATCGGCGCCATGAACGCACTGATTGATATGGATATTTTCCGCCCGGTGTGCGGCTTTGACGGCATCACTCTGATGGGCTATGTAGGAAAACAGATGAATACCATCCGACAGGATTTCTACGGAATTTCCAGCAGGGCAATCAGGGAAATCAGCCTCTTGATGAGCGGCGAAAAAGGGCAGGAGGTAATCATGCCCCATCAGATTGTGAAAATGTACTATAAAGACATAATTTGTTAAGCTATGTTTAACAAATTTTCTTTTACCACTTGTGGAAAACGTTTTCCTATGATATGCTAAGTGTGTTTCTGAGGAACCAAATTTGCTGAAACGGAATAAGATTTGAAGACAAAGATTTTTGAAGACAAATAACTTTTGAAGACAAATGATTTTGGAGGCAAGTATGAATTTAGAAGCTAAATTATCAAAACTGACGGAAGAGAAATACGATAAGAAGATAGCTGATTGCAGCGATGCGCAATTGTATGATTGCGTGCTGCAGATGACGAAGGATATGATGGCAGAATGTCCTGTGATTGAGGGAGAGAAGAAGGTCTATTACATCTCCATGGAATTTCTGATTGGTAAGCTGTTATCCAATAATCTGATTAACCTTGGTATCTATGAGGAGTTAAACAACGTTCTGGCTGCCAATGGCAAGGTATTGTCTGATATGGAAGAGGCTGAGCCGGAGCCTTCCTTGGGGAATGGCGGCCTGGGTCGTTTGGCGGCCTGCTTTTTGGATTCCATCGCATCCCTTGGCCTGTCCGGAGACGGTATCGGATTAAACTATCATTTCGGTTTGTTTAAGCAGGTGTTTCGCAATCATCTGCAAAAGGCAGAGAAGAATGAATGGATACAGGAGAATTCCTGGCTGAATCCCACAGGCATTTCCTTTGAGGTGGCTTTCGGGAAGAAGAAGGTGAAATCCGTGCTTTATGACATCGATGTCATTGGTTATGAGAATGGCAAAAATAAGCTTCATCTGTTTGATTTGGAAGGCGTGGATGAAGGTCTGGTACAGGAGGGCATAGACTTTGACAAGAAGGCAGTGGACAAGAATCTGACATTGTTCCTGTATCCAGATGACTCTGATCAGGCAGGCAACCTGCTGCGTATCTATCAGGAGTATTTCATGGTGAGTAACGGTGCACAGCTGATTATCAAGGAACTGAAAGACGCAGGACGCAACCTGCATCAGATGGACCGTTATGCTGCCATTCAGATTAACGATACCCACCCTACCATGGTAATTCCGGAATTGATTCGTATTTTGACAGAGCAGGAAGGCTTTACGATGGAGGAAGCGATTGCTGTGGTAAGCCGCACCTGTGCCTACACCAACCATACCATTCTGGCAGAGGCATTGGAGAAGTGGCCTCTTGCATATATCGAAGAGGTTGTGCCTCAGCTGGTGCCCATAATCAAGGAATTAAGTGCACGGGTAGCAGAGAAATACAGTGATCCCAAGGTACGGATTATTGATCAGGATGAAAGAGTGCATATGGCACATATTGATATTCACTATGGTTACAGTGTCAACGGTGTGGCTGCAATTCATACGGATATTTTAAAGGAGACGGAGTTAAATCATTTTTATAAGCTTTATCCGGAGAAATTTAATAACAAGACCAACGGAATCACCTTCCGCCGCTGGCTGCTTTCCTGTAACCGTGAGCTGGCAGCGTTCCTCACAGAGACAATCGGTGATGGCTACAAGAAGGATGCGGGGGAGCTGGAGAAACTGCTGACGAAAATCGAGGATCAGACTGTACTTGACAGATTATATGAGATTAAGAAGGGCAAGAAAGCGGAACTGGCTGCTTATATTCAAGAAAAGGAAGGCGTTGTGCTGAATCCGGATTCTATCTTCGATATTCAGGTGAAGCGTCTGCATGAGTATAAACGCCAGCAGATGAATGCGCTTTATATTATCCACAAATATTTGGAAATCAAGAAGGGAAAGAAACCCTCTACTCCTCTGACCTTTATTTTCGGAGCGAAGGCGGCACCCGCCTATGTCATTGCGAAGGATATCATTCATCTGCTGCTGACACTTTCCGAGATTGTGAATCAGGATCCCGAGGTAAGTCCTTATATGAAGCTTGTCATGGTGGAGAACTACAACGTAAGCTATGCGGAGAAGCTGATTCCGGCATGCGATATTTCTGAACAGATTTCTCTGGCGTCCAAGGAGGCTTCCGGAACCGGCAATATGAAATTCATGTTAAACGGTGCGGTGACGCTGGGAACCAGCGATGGTGCCAATGTGGAGATTCATGAACTTGTGGGTGACGACAATATTTATATCTTCGGAAAAGACAGCCATACGGTAATAGAGCATTATGCGAAGGCGGATTATGTGTCCCAAGAGTATTACGAGAAGAGCCCTGTTATCAAGGAAGCGGTCGATTTCATTGTCAGCGAGCAGGTGATGGCGGTCGGAAACAAGGAGAATCTGGAGCGGCTCTACAAGGAATTGCTAAAGAAAGACTGGTTCATGACCCTACTGGATTTGGAGGAGTATATTGCGGTCAAGGATCGTATGCTTGCTGATTATGAGAATCACCAGAAATGGAAGAAGATGATGCTGGTAAATATTGCAAAAGCCGGCTTCTTCTCCTCGGACAGAACCATCGCAGAATACAATAGAGATATTTGGAAATTGAAATAATACGGCGTGAGAGAAAAACCATTCGACATTTACACTGTTTTAGGGTAGAATGTAGAACAGTGTGTTTGTAGAAAGGATAAATTTATGTCGAACTTAAAGAAAAAATTGATTGGAGACAAAGCATTTTACAAAATGGTATTAGCTGTGGCTGTTCCGATTATGGTTCAGAACGGAATTACCAACTTCGTGGGGCTTCTGGATAATATTATGGTAGGCCGTGTGGGTACGGAGCCCATGTCAGGCGTTGCCATTGTCAATCAGCTGTTGTTTGTGTTTAATCTTGCAATTTTCGGCTCTGTCTCCGGTGCGGGCATATTCGGAGCACAGTTTTACGGATGCAAGGATAATAAGGGAGTGCAGCATGCCTTTCGGTTTAAGCTGTACATCTGTGCGGCAATCACGATTATCGGTATTCTGATTTTCCATTTCTTTGGGGAAGAACTGATATTGATGTATCTGCACGGAGAAGGAAATGAACAGGCCCTGGAGGCGGCACTTCATTATGGCAAGCAGTACCTGCTTGTGATGCTGTTCGGCCTGTTTCCGTTTGCCGTTGAACAGGCATATACCAGTACATTGCGGGAATGCGGTGAGACCATGGTGCCCATGAAGGCAGGCGTAGCGGCTGTCCTGGTCAATCTGGTGTTCAATTATTTTCTGATTTTCGGAAAGTGCGGCTTCCCGGAGATGGGTGTTGCGGGAGCAGCCATAGCAACGGTGCTCTCCCGCTATGTACAGGTGTTGATTGTCATCATCTGGACGCACACACATGCGGAGCGTATGCCGTTCATTGTGGGAGCATATCGGAGCTGGACGATTCCCATGAATCTGGTGGGCAAGATTACGCTGAAGGGTACACCGCTATTGGTGAATGAAATTCTCTGGTCTGCAGGAATCGCTTTCTTGAACCAGTGTTATTCCATCAGGGGTCTGGATGTGGTGGCAGCAATGAATATCTCCAGCACCATCACGAATCTGTTTAACGTTGTATATCTTGCGCTGGGAAGTGCGGTCTCCATTATCGTAGGTCAGCTGCTGGGAGCAGGCAAGATGGAGGAGGCGAAGGATACGGATACCAAGCTGATTGCCTTCTCGGTATTTTCCTGTTTCGGAGTCGGTCTGGTGCTGATTCTTCTGGCACCTCTTTTCCCGATGATTTACAAGACATCGGCGGAGGTAAAAGAAATTGCCGCATGGTTTATCCGGATTGGAGCACTTTGTATGCCTATTTTTGCATTCCTCCATGCATCCTATTTTACCCTGCGCTCCGGAGGAAAGACGATTATTACCTTCCTGTTTGACAGTGTGTTTATGTGGGTGGCAAGCATCCCTCTTGCGTTTGCACTCAGCAGATATACGGAGATGCCGATTATTCCGCTGTATCTGTGTGTACAGCTGGTGGATTTGGTGAAATGTGTGATAGGATTTATTCTTGTGAAAAAGGGTGTGTGGCTCCAGAATATTGTTGCCCGGGAAGAGAATGCGTAAGGGGTAACGAAAAGAAGTTTATAAGAAACAGAAATCATATTAAGCAAATAAAACAGGGCAGTCGGGAATTCCGGTTGCCCTGTTTCATCATAGAACGGAGAGCATGGGATTCGAACCCACGGTGCCTTTTGGGCACACGGCTTTTCGAGAGCCGCACCTTAAACCACTCGGACAACTCTCCGAACCGTCAGTAGACCTAACTATTTTAACCAAAAAAACGGTTCATTGCAAGTAATTTCATTTATTTCTAGATGTTTTTAAATTTTTATTATATAATGAGGCGGTAACAGCTACATAAGCGAAAAGCCTTTTGCAGAGGACAAAGAGATGATATGGGAAAAAGAATAGGAATGGCAGCGGCGGTTCTGTGCTTCGGAGTGCTTCTGGGAGTCGTCGCAGGTGCGGAAGGAAAGAAAACAACTGATTTGCCGGAAGAATTAATAGCCGAGGTTGAGGTGTCGGAAGAAGCAGATGCGTTGATGCCGGAAGAAAGCAAGGAAGATACGGAAAGCGATAAAGCGGAGGATGTGACTGTCGGGGAGGAAGCAATCAATGACGAGACAACCGATAGCCCGGCAGAGGAAGAAAGTGAGTATGCAAACCTGGCCATTGCCGATGTATCTGATTATGTAAATGTAAGGACAGAACCCAACACAGACAGTGAGATTGTGGGTAAAATCTATGATGGCGCAGTGGCTCAGATACTGAGTGTGGCGGGGGAGGCGCAGGACTGGTTCCGGATTACCTCCGGCAATGTGGAGGGATATATCAAGGCAGAGTTTTTCCTGTATGGAGATGCGGCTGCTGATGTGGCGGAGGAGTATGTGACCAGATATGCCTGTGTGAAAGCGGACAGACTGAATGTAAGGGAAGAGCCATCCGTGGAATCGCCGCGTATAGGGTATCTTGATAACGAAGAGCGCGTGAAGCTGTTGGAAAATTGCGGGGAATGGCTTCGGGTGCAATATACCGGGCAGAAGGAGGGCTACGTTGCCGCGGAATATGTGACGATATCCGAAGAATTTGTGTATGCGAAAACGTTGGAGGAAGAACGTGCAGAGCTTGCGGCGAAAAAGGCATTAGAGGCGCGACAGAGGGCAGAAGAACAATCTGTGCCGGAGGTTTTGGGGAAAGCAGAGTTCCCGGCTACAGGCTATGCTTCTAACGAAGAACTCCGGAAGGCAATTGTGGACTATGCAATGCAGTTCCTTGGAAATAAATATGTACATGGCGGTTCCAGTCTGGAGACAGGAACGGATTGTTCCGGTTTTACCTGCCTTATCTATTCGGATTTCGGATATTCCATCAGCAGAACGCCGGGAGGGCAGTATTCCTCAGACGGAAGAAATATCAGCGCTGAGGAAATTCAGCCCGGGGATATTATCTGCTATAGCTCCAACGGCGGAAAAAGCTGTACTCATGTGGCATTGTATATCGGTGACGGACAGATTATTCATGAGGCGAATTCCAGAAAGGGTGTTGTCATTTACGAGGCGGATTACGATACCATTATCGGGATTAAAAACGTTATAGATTAAAGAAAAGTGAAATGAGCTTAAAGCCGTGTGCAGAACCACTTAGGGTGTCAGTACACGGCTTTTTGATAAGCGCCAGTCGCCAATAATTTCATCTGCCCAGTGGTTGAGCTCCTCCAGGGTCAGGTCTACTCCGCCGTAGGAACGGATACCGTGTGCGGCTGCCAGCTCGGCAGTGTATTCCTCGAGCAGATAAATATTTTTAATGCGGACGGGACCGGAGGTATAATGGCATACCAACGGTAGAATCCCGGTGGTCTCTTCCTGAATGGATACGCCCTCCTCTGTCACGTGGAAGGTTACCCAAGCCATTCCCTCCAGCATGCAGATTCCTTTCTTTTGCGTGGAAACATAGTTCCCCAGCGAGTAATAGCAAAGAGAACGGTTTCCGTTTTCGGAGGTAATCCATTCAATGGGCTGAAGCACATGCGGATGGGTACCGATGATAAGGTCGGCACCGGCCTCTGTCATTTCAGCGGCAAAGCTTTGCTGATAGCGGGAAGCCTGAACGGCATATTCGGTTCCCCAGTGGGGGCAGACGATAACAATGTCTGCCAGCTCCCCGGCCTTTCTGATATCCTCCGATACCCGGGGGTTGAGAGAGGTGAAATCCAGACGTTTGGTTTTTTCGTCATAATCGCACAGAAGCGCCAGATGCTCCTCCAGATTCGTGGGAAGAATTTCCATATTGGGACCATAGGTATAGTTTAATATTGCAAAAGTAACCTCCCCTATTGTAATCAGGGGAATTTCCCTATCCTCCTGTGGCTCGGCACTAATACCGGTCATAAGTACATCGGGATGGCTGTTCCAGAATTCTGCACAGGAAAGGAGCCCGTCTAATTTCTGATCTGCAGAATGATTAGATGCCTGCAGGACAACATTAAATCCGGCAGCAGCAATGGCATCTCCGATTTCTGTGGGAGAATTAAAAAGCGGAAAGCCGGAAAAACCACGCTCGTTTCCTCCAAGAATTGTTTCCTGATTGATGATTTTTATGTCGGCAGTATTCAGGAAATCGGATATTCCTTCAAATAAAAAGGAATAATCATAGGTACCGTCACTTTGTTTGCCTGTGTTGACCACACCCATGTGAATCAGATTGTCGCCCACTGCCATCAGCGAAATATCATATTCGGAAAAGGACGGTGTGGTTGGCTCTGAAATGTCTGCGGAAGAATCGTTCTGAGCCCCTGCGGAAGAACCATTCTGAGCCTCTGCGGAAGAACCATTCTGAGCCTCTGCGGAAGCGGTCTCTTCCTCCACGGATGGTATGGCAATGGTGTCCAGCGGCGCCGGCACTCTGAAAAGGTACAGAAGGATACACAGAGTGAATAGCATTCCGCTGGTTGTAAGCAGAATAAAGATTACCCTTTTTATTTGTCTCATACACGCTACCTCGATTTGTAATAATTGCAAATAAGAAACCTACTCTTCCCTATTGTAACACATGTAGGAGGGGGCTTTCAATCGTATCGCATAAGGTAAAGACCTATGGATAGAACTGCGGAAACGCAAGAAAATTTCTCTCGTCCGTTGAATTGCAATTCAGAAAATGGTAATATAATAAAATAAGTATGCATTCCCTGTGCGTTCGGCGGAATGCTCAGGCGGGATTACGGCAAAATGGAGGGACACATCATGAAGAGAATCGGTATGTTGACAAGCGGCGGAGATTGTCAGGCATTGAATGCAGCCATGAGAGGTGTTGTAAAGACTCTTACAAACAGTAAGGAAGAGGTAGAGATTTACGGCTTTATTGACGGCTACAGAGGCTTGATATACGGCAATTTCCGGATGCTGACCGGCAAGGATTTTTCGGGTATTCTGACCAAGGGCGGTACCATTTTGGGCACCTCCCGCACTCCCTTTAAGACCATTAAGGATCCGGATGAGAACGGTCTGGACAAGGTGGAGGCAATGAAGCAGAATTATTATAAATTACAGCTGGATTGTCTGGTGATTCTGGGCGGTAACGGGACGCATAAGACGGCCAATCTTCTGCGGGAGGAAGGGCTGAATGTAGTCACACTGCCCAAGACAATTGACAACGACCTCTGGGGTACGGATATGACCTTTGGTTTCCAGAGTGCGGTAAACATTGCTACGGATGCCATTGATTGTATTCATACTACGGCGGCCTCCCACGGACGCGTATTTATTGTGGAGGTCATGGGACATAAGGTGGGCTGGCTGACCTTGAATGCCGGTATGGCAGGCGGCGCGGACATCATCCTGATTCCCGAAATCCCCTATAACATTGACAAGGTAATTGAGAAAATAGAAGAGAGGGACAGAAACGGCAGCCGTTTCACCATTATCGCAGTAGCGGAGGGTGCTATTTCCGATAAGGATGCAAAGCTGTCCAAGAAGGAATACAAGGAGAAGCTGAAGAATTACCCTTATCCCTCGGTCTCCTATGAGATTGCAGAAATGCTTCAGAAGAAGACAGGCCGGGAGGTGCGCGTGACAGTTCCGGGACACATGCAGCGCGGTGGCAGTCCTTGCCCGTACGACCGTGTATTTGCCAGCAGACTCGGCTCCGAGGCGGGCAAGCTGATTTTGGACAATCAGTATGGCTTCATGGTGGGCTACAGGAATCGTGAGATCGTGAAGGTACCCTTGGAAGAGGTTGCGGGGAAGCTGAAGATGGTATCCCCCGATTCGTCCATCGTTCAGGAGGCAAAGCTGTTGGGAATCAGCTTTGGAGATTAGTAGAAAAGGAAGAAAACAATTATGTCATACACAGCGCTATACCGGAAGTTCCGTCCGGACAGCTTTACGGATGTAAAGGGTCAGGAGCATATTGTGACCACCTTGAAGAATCAGCTGAAGGCGAATCGAATCGGGCATGCGTATTTGTTTACCGGGACCAGAGGAACAGGCAAGACAACGGTGGCGAAGATTTTCGCAAAAATGGTCAACTGTGAGAACCCTACGGAGGACGGTCCCTGTGGAGAATGTCGCATCTGTAAAGCGATTGCTGCAGGAGCCAGCATGAATGTCATTGAGATAGATGCGGCCTCCAACAACGGTGTGGATAATATCAGAGAGATTGTGGATGAGGTATCCTATTCACCGGCAGAGGGCAAGTATAAGGTGTACATCATCGATGAGGTGCATATGCTTTCCATAGGGGCGTTCAATGCATTGCTCAAGACGCTGGAGGAGCCTCCTGCCTATGTGATTTTCATTCTGGCTACCACAGAAGTACATAAGCTTCCGATTACGATTTTATCCAGATGCCAGCGATATGATTTTAAACGCATTTCCATTGATACCATCACCGGCAGAATGCAGGATTTGATTCAGACGGAGGGGGTTCAGGTGGAGGAGAGGGCTCTGCGCTATATTGCAAAGACGGCAGACGGTTCCATGCGAGATGCGCTAAGTCTGTTGGATCAGTGCATAGCATTCCATCTCGGAAAGGAACTTACCTATGATAAAGTGCTGGATGTGCTGGGAGCAGTGGATACAGAGGTGTTCAGCCGCCTGCTGCGGAATGTGTTAAAGCGGGATGTGCTAAAGTGCATTGAGCTTTTGGAAGAGATTGTAATGCAGGGCAGGGAGCTGACACAGTTTGTGACAGATTTCACCTGGTATCTGCGCAATTTATTGCTGGTGCAGTCCTCAGACAATCTGGAGGACGTAATCGATATGTCAACTGACAATCTGAGACGCCTGAAGGAGGAGGCAGAGGTAGTGGATATGGATCAAATTATCCGCTATATCCGAATCTTTTCGGAATTATCCGGGCAGATTCGGTATGCATCCCAAAAGCGTATTATGATGGAGATTGCGTTGATTAAGCTGTGCAGACCTGATATGGAGACGAATCAGGACGCTCTGCTGGACCGTATCCGTCAGGTGGAGGATAAGGTGGAAAACGGTGTGGTTATGACCGTGGCAGAGGGTGCCGGCATCCCTGCAACAGCCGAAGGTGTCGTCCGTAAGCCGAAGCCGGAGCTCCCCAAGGCGATTCCGGACGATATTCAGGAGATCGTACGGAAGTGGCCCTCCATCGCGGGCAGCACAGAGAATCCTATGAAGATGTATCTGAAGAGTGCGAAATTAAGCCTGGGCGGTGATAACAGACTGATGGTGGTGCTGGAGGATGGCCCGGCGTCGGATTATTTTAATCAGCACCCTCAGAATAAGGAACAGCTGGAACTGCTGCTGTCGGATTTTTCCGGCAAGGAGATAGAGGTTACCTTCCAGACAGTGAGCGGTGAGAGAGAATTTGAGGAATCTTATGTGGACCTTTCCCAAGTGATTCACATGGATATAGAGGAAGAAGAATAAAGGAGACAGTATTATGGCAAAACGTGGAGGATTTCCCGGCGGCGCTATGCCCGGAAATATGAGCAATCTGATGAAGCAGGCACAGAGAATGCAGCGTCAGATGGAGGAAGGACAGAAGGAACTGGAGACGAAGGAATTTACTGCGGCAGCAGGAGGCGGCGCTGTGGAGGTGACCGTCAGCGGCAAGAAGGAAATCGTTGGTGTGAAGCTGGCTGAGGAGGTAGTGGATCCTGACGATATTGAGATGCTGCAGGATTTGATTGTGGCAGCAACCAATGAAGCATTGCGCAAGGCGGAGGAAGCAAGTACAGAGCTGATGGGCAAAATGACAGGCGGATTGGGAGGACTTTCCTTCTGATGGAACTTTACAGCGGACATATCAACAAGTTAATAGAGGAGCTTGCGGCATTGCCCGGAATTGGCAGCAAGTCTGCACAGAGGCTGGCCTTTCATCTGATTAATATGCCACAGGACAAGGTTGACAGATTGGCAAATGTGATGATGGAGGCAAAGGCAAATGTGCGTTATTGCAAGGAATGCTACACCCTGACAGACAGAGAGATGTGTCCTGTGTGTGCCAATCAAAGCAGAAACCATAAGCTGATTATGGTGGTGGAGAATGCGAGAGACCTGGCGGCTTATGAGAAAACCGGCAAGTATGATGGGGTCTATCATGTGCTGCATGGCGCAATCTCTCCCATGCTGGGCATCGGACCGGGAGATATCAAATTGAAGGAGCTGGTGGAGCGCCTGCAGGGAGATGTGGACGAGGTGATTATTGCTACCAATTCCAGTCTGGAAGGTGAGACGACCGCAATGTACATCAGTAAACTGATAAAGCCCACAGGCATTAAGGTTACAAGAATTGCCAGTGGAGTGCCGGTAGGCGGAGATTTGGAGTATATCGATGAAGTAACCTTGCTTCGAGCATTGGAAGGGAGAGTGGAGATTTAAAGATGGCTGTTAGAGAAGAATTATTCGGAAAGAATTCTGCAGGACAGGAGGTTATGCTTTATACCCTGTGTAACCGGAAGGGAATGGAGGCGTGTGTCACAAATGTGGGTGCAACGCTTGTAAAGCTTCTGGTACCGGATGCGCAGGGGAATATTGCTGATGTGATTCTGGGCTTGAATACTGCAGAAGAATACTGTAATGACACAAGTGTCACCGGAATGGTAGTAGGACCTCATGCCAATCGTATTGCCGGTGCTTCCTTTGAAATTGATGGTGTGACCTATCATTTGGATGCCAATGAGCTGGGAAATAATCTTCACAGCCATTTTGAAAAAGGCTATCAGAGAAGATTGTGGAAGGCTTCCGTGGGAGAGGACAGCGTGACCTTTTCACTGGAGGATGCTGATGGTAATATGGGTTTCCCCGGCAACAAGGAGATACAGGTTACCTATACTCTGGATGATGAGAATATGCTGCGGCTGCATTATCACGGAACCAGTGACAAAAAGACCATATTGAACCTGACGAACCATGCTTATTTCAATCTTGACGGTCATGCAGACGGGACGATTTATGAGCATGAGCTTTGGATTGGAGCTTCGCAGTTTACTCCTGTCAGAAGCGATACAGTGCCCACCGGCGAAATATGGCCTGTGACGGGAACTCCCATGGATTTCACGCGACCGAAGAAAATCGGTGCAGAGATTAACGCGGATTATGAACAGCTTCAGCTGGCGGCCGGCTATGACCACAACTGGGTCATTGATAATTGGGACAAGACGCTTCGGCATTTTGCAACCCTGAAGGCTCCCAAGAGCGGTAGAGTGATGAAGGTCTATACCACGCTTCCCGGAGTGCAGTGCTATACAGGTAATTTTATTAAGCCCATGACAGGGAAGGAAGGCGCCTTTTATGACAGACGGTACGGTGTGTGTCTGGAGACACAATACTTCCCGGACGGAGTGCATCATGATAATTTTCCTTCCTGTGTGTTCGGTGGAGAAGCGGGAGATTATGATTCCGTGACAGCATTTCAATTTGTATAGTGCAAATTATGTCGAACTTTTTTTCGTAGATACCGACAAAGAATACTAAAATACCTCGCATACCAATGCTATATTGATAGAAAACGGTATGGGAGGTGTTTTTGTATGGAATTACCAAAAAATATTACACAAATCGGAGAAACCAATCAGCGGTGTAAAATATATGTGGAAGACTATGTGGTTTCCTATATGAAGCAACTGAATAAGGTAGCATGTGATAAGGATATGGCTGTCGCATTATACGGTGTGCGCAGGGAAGAGGAGGAAACCTCCTATTTGTTTCTGTACGGAGCCTGTAAGCTCACCTTTTTGCAGAGAGAGACGCGTCATTTGTCCCAGGCGCAGCAGCAGGAGATAGAGAGGGAGCGGATGAAGTACTTTCCGGAATATACCTTTCTGGGATATCGGCTGCTGAACGGAGAGATGATAGAGGGAATGCATGTCTGCGAGCAGGGAATCTGCAGATACATATCGGGATACGCACAATTCTATGAGAAAAATGATAATATGCTGGCTTACATGCTGGACGTGCGTGAAGCTCTCCGGCCTGAGATGATTGAACGGACGAAATATGATGCCGTGAAGAAAAAGCAGGAGGAGAGGCGGAGCCGATATGAGGAAAAGGCACTTCCTGAGAGCAAACATCAGCACACGGCTCCGGCAGAAGGCTCTCAGGGTCTGCGTGGCATGAGAGTGGCAGTGGTCGCTTTATTTGCCGTTTTGTGTATGCTCGGAATCACGACCTTGAATAGCAGTGGTGACGCAGACAATTTACAGGTGATGGCCAGGCAGGTGATGAATGATATTATGACCAGGAAACTGCCGGACGCAGAGCCGGTTGAGCCGGCGGAGACCATTCCGACGGAAGTCATTGTGTCGGAGACCATCGTGCCGGAGACTACCCCGACGCAGACTACCCCGACGCAGACTGCCCCGACGCAGACTGCCCCGACGCAGACTACCCCGGCACAGACTACCCCGGCACAGACTGCATCAGCACAGACCGCATCGGCACAACCCACTCCTGCGCAGACCGCTCCCACGGAGACTTTGTCGGACGAAGCAATGCCTGAGAACAGGAACCCCGAGGACGAGGCTGCCGAGGTAAGCACATTGGTCACGGAGGACAAGCTTACAGAAGCCCTTTTGCAGGAAAACCGGATAGCAATACCGGCGGAGCCGGCTTCTTACATTATTAAAGAAGGCGATACCTTAATCGGCATCAGTGTTCGGAATTACGGAAGTGATTCCAGAGTGGCAGATATCTGCGCGATGAATCAGATTCAGAATCCGGATGATATTAAGGTGGGACAAAAAATTTTATTACCATAGATGTATGAGAGTGTGCTATACTTAGCTTATGCATTTGCCATCGGTTACCTTGGACAGATGCTACAGGAATTTCTGAATGCACGGAGAGATATTACATGACAGATATTAAGAATTATCTGAAGGAACGGGAAAAAAGAGAACAGAGTCAAACAAATTATAAATATAAGATTCGAAAGCATAAGCTCACCAGTGTCTACCGGGTTATGCTGGTTGTGGCTATACTGGCTGCTATTGCAGCCCTGATTTATGTACAATATGAAAGGCATATATACACAGGCTATGATGTAGTGAGTACAATTCCAAGGGAAAAAGCTTCCGAAGCTGTCGATATTCCGCTGGGGAATTCTGTGGTCACCTATAGCAAGGATGGTGTGCATTGTACGGATACAAAGGGAAATGTGGTCTGGAATCAGACCTATGAAATCCAGGATATACAAATTGCTTCCTGTGGAGATATGGTGGCAATTGGCGATTATAACGGAAGAAGTATTTATTTGGGCAATACCAATCAGCTGTTCGGAGAGATAACCACTACAATGCCTATTCGGGCTTTTACAGTTTCGGACAGCGGATATGTTACGGCGGTACTGGCAGATACGGATGTTACCTGGGTCAACACATACAATTCCAAGGGAGAGAATATTTACAGCGGACAGACACACATGTATAACAGCGGATATCCGGCAGCGTTAAGCTTATCTCCCAATGGGGAATTGCTGGCAGTCAGTTATGTATATATTGATGCGGGAACGCTGAAGACCAATGTGGCATTTTACAATTTCGGACCGGTGGGTGCGAATCAGAGTGATTATATGGTGAGCGTACACAGCTACCATGATTTGCTGGTGCCCATGGTTCAATTTATGAATAATGATACCATGTTTGCTGTGGGTGACAGTCGGTTGATGTTCTACAAAGGAGCGCAAAAGCCGGTCAGCGTGAAGGAATGTCTGTTGGAAAAGGAAATCCTGTCAGTCTTCCATAGCGAGGAGTATGTGGGTCTGGTTTTCCTGTCAGATGATGAAGCCAAATATCGGATGGATGTGTATAATGTTGAAACAGAGCTGGTAGGCAGTTATTATTTTGACCTGGACTATAACGATATTTTCTTCGGACAGGATGGCTTTACGGTCTATAATGAAACCGAATGTCTGATTATGACATTTTCGGGTGTGGAGAAGTATAACGGACATTTCTCCAAGACTGTGGATTTGATGATGCCGGTGGGTTCTGCCTACAAGTACTTATTGGTGACTGAAAATTCCATAGATACAATACAATTAAGATAAGAGCTTATGAGGAGGAAATGCAAATGAATATTCTGTTGATAATAGCGGCGTTGTTGTTACTGCTCAATGTCGTGGATAGTTATAGGAAAGGAATGGTAAAATCAATCATATCCTTTGTTTCCCTGATTGTGCTGTGTATTGTGGTTGCACTTATCGGAAATGGTCTGCAAAGCTATTTCGAGGGGGAAGTAATAAATGTAATCATCATGGTTCTGCTGCTATGCGTGCTCGGGATTGCGCATCATCTGCTGGGAGTAATTTTCTTCTCGGCAAAAATGATTTCAAAACTACCTATAGTGCATTCCCTGGACAAAATACTAGGTGTTGTGGTAGGAATTTTGAAAACTATTCTGATTGTTTGGACAATTTACACATTTATCATAATGATGGATGTGGGAATGATAGGTGTGCAGATTGTGGAATACACGCAGGAAAACGGTATTTTAACATGGTTTTACGAGCATAATTATCTTGCACACTGGGTGGAGAAGCTCGCAGTACAATTTAATCTTTTTTCCTAAAAGGAACAAGGTAATAATCCCCATTCGGCATGAATTTGCGAATGGGGATTGCTTTATCTCAAAAATTGTGTCAAAAATTCAAATAATAACATTGACAAATAAAAATGGATGGTGATATAATGAAAATCCACCGCGAAAAGCAGTAACCTGAGTGGTGGGAAATTAAATTGAAAA
>CAZPRB010000043.1:0-16037 GCA_964588645.1 uncultured Acetatifactor sp.
ACTCCTCGCCATGCTCATGGTGGTGCTCATGCTCGTGCTCCTCATGCTCATGCTCATGCTCGTGCTCCTCATGCTCATGCTCGTGCTCCTCATGCTCATGCTCATGGCATCCGCAGGTGCACTCCTCGCCATGCTCATGATGGTGCTCATGCTCATGATGATGCTCATGCTCCTCATGGATATGCTCCAGCATCTCCTGCATCATATCCTCCAGCTTGTCCGCACCTTCAATGGTCTCCAGAATAGTCGTTCCCTCCAGCTGCTCCCATGGCGTGGTAATTATAGTTGCACGGTCATTGTGCTCCCGCAGCATTTCCACACAGGTATTCAGCTTATCCTGAGAGATTCTACTTGTTCTGCTCAAAATAATTGTGCCCGCATACTCTATCTGATTCAGGAAAAATTCACCGAAATTTTTGATATACATCTTGCACTTTGTAGCATCTACAACAGCTACCGCACTGTTCACCTGCACATCCAAATCCGCTGCCACATCCTCAACCGCCTTCAATACGTCGGAAAGCTTGCCCACACCGGAGGGCTCAATCAGGATTCTCTCCGGTGCATAGGTTGCAATAACCTCCTTTAAAGAGGTGCCGAAATCTCCCACCAGAGAGCAACAGATACAGCCGGAATTCATCTCTTTGATTTCAATTCCCGCTTCCTTCAGGAAGCCACCGTCAATGCCGATTTCTCCAAATTCATTTTCAATCAAAACGGTCTTGCTTCCGTCCAATGCCTCTTTCAAAAGCTTCTTTATCAAAGTAGTCTTACCTGCTCCAAGGAAGCCTGATACTACATCAATCTTTGTCATTTTTACTCATTCCTTTCCTACATATGTTTGGATAAACTAACCCACTGTTTTCTATTTTCCCCCATCTGCAAACACTTGTCAACATCTCAAATCTAAAAGTTTTCTCAAATAGCACCGTACAATGATGCAATCACAGTCCTCGGCAATACAACTGCTTCTCCGTCTCCGCTCTTTCCGCATAGAATGCCTAGAAAATGTCCCTCCAAATCAAAGAGTCCGCCTCCCGACATACCTTCCTCAGCCTCAGCCTTGACCACTATCATATACTGGTCAAGAGCCTCTACATACATCCAAGGCTCCAACACTTTTCCTTCATAAGCCTGCTCTGCCACTCCCGTCACAGACCCCATTAGGATGATGCCGTCGTCGATATCAGGTTCCTTCCCATTCTCCTCCACGTTGACCACATAATATTGTTCCAATTGTTCCTGCGGCACTCCCGATAGTGACACAAAGAGAAATGCCAAATCCGTATCCGTTATCTCATATCCTGCCAGCTTCGAGGTCCATCCGTCCGCAAAGGTCACCTCCGCCACACCGTTTCCCATGGTAAAAACATGTGCTGCAGTAGCTATCGTTAGCATATCTCCCACTCTGCTCCATATGACTCCGCTGCCCACCGCATCTCCCACACGCACCTGAACCATCACGCCTGCTGCCGCATCCTGCAGCAGGTCTGCCATATTTTCTTCTTGCGGATTATCCGCGTAAATCAAAGGACTGGAAGCAGGCACGGATTCTTCCGGACTGTTCACTGCTATTTCTTTTGTTTCCTGTATATTGTCCTCTTTCTGAATCTCCTCACATCCGCTGTACAGAATCACACAGCATAACAATATCAACATCATCTTACTTTTTCTCTGAATCATACGTTTCTCTCCTGACTATTTCAAAAAAAATCCAGCAATCTCAAAGGATTTACTGGATTTAAAAAAGTAAGCAAAACTGTAAGCCGGGTTATGTCTTGGATAATCATCTATCTAGTACGACTGTTGCCAGCCGCATCAAGCGACCCACCTGAAAGCAGGCCGGGCAAGCCTATCGCTTTCTTTTTGGTCTTGCTTCGGATGGGGTTTACATGGCTCCGCCTGTTACCAGTCGGACGGTAGTCTCTTACACTGCCTTTCCACCCTTACCACAGAATACTCTGTGGCGGTATCTCTCTGTTGCACTAGCCTTGGAGTCACCTCCACCGGACGTTATCCGGCATCCTGCCCTGCGAAGCCCGGACTTTCCTCACCTGCCGGCGAACCGGCAGCCGCGATTATCCGTCTTACTTACCTCACTGATTATATAACCTGATTCTGCAAAAAGCAAGCAATTTACACCATCTTGCCCCTCCTGCGTTTCCGTGCCCGACCGTGTCCTACACCTTAAAGCAGCTTCCGCCCACAAATTCCCTGCAGATGGAGTTGTTGGGCAGATTCTCGCTGGGAACACTTAAAAAATAATCCAGGAACTTCAGCAATCTCTTCGCCTCATAATACTCCGGCACATTCTTCGGGATCTGAAACAGCAAAGGCTCCGCAAACTGTTTTAAAACTGCCAGTTCATAAATCAGCACCGAGTTAAACATTGCATCCGCATCCTCCTGGAAAGGGAAGATATTTTCCTCTTCCCCGCGCCGTACGGACGGCCACATTGCAATGGTTCTTCCGGCGTCCGCTCCCCGGGTTCTGGCATCACGCACCATACGCCTTAAAAGTCTTCCGTCCGTGGTGGAAATACGATTGTGGTCATCCACATTAATATTGGTCAATGCACTGATATAAATCTTATATTTGCTCTCCTTCGGTAGGGAATAGGAGGTTTTATCATTCAGACCATGAATTCCTTCAATGACCAGAATATCATCGGGACCCAGCTGCTTGTAATTGCCGTGATATTCCCGTGTACCGGTCTTAAAATTGAAGGTAGGCATCTCCACTGTCTCTCCTGCCAGGAGCCTTGTCATATCCTCATTAAACTGCTTGATATCAATGGCTTCCAGACATTCGAAATTATAGTCACCATTTTCATCCCTTGGAGTCAATTCCCTGTTCACAAAATAATCATCCAGCGCTATGGGATGCGGATTTTTCCCCATGGTGCGCAACTGAATGGATAATCTGTGAGAAAAACTGGTCTTTCCTGAGGAGGAGGGACCTGCAATCATTACAAATTTCACGTCTCCGCGTTCCACGATATCCTTGGCAATCTCACCAATTTTACGTTCCTGCTCTGCCTCCTGAATCAGAATCAATTCACTGAGAGATCCACTGCAGATTCCATCATTTAAATCGCCCACCGTGGTAATTCCCACTTTGCATCCCCACTCCTCCGAGGACTTCAGTGTATGAAATAGCTTCTTGTGTTCTACAAAGGGTTCCACAACCGTAGGATTCTTTTTTCGGGGAAGCAGCAACAGGAATCCCTCCTCGTAAGGCAGCACCTCAAACCACTTCACATACCCCGTATTGGGAAGCATATATCCATAGTAATAATCATAATATCCGTCAATCTCATAAATATTCACATAGGAGCTTCTGCGATACCGGAACAGCTTCTCCTTATCCTTCATTCCGTGGGAGCGAAACAGCTCCATGGCATCATCCAAAGGATAGGAACGCTTCATGAAAGGAACCCTTTGCTCTGACAGCTCCTTCATTCTCGTCCGGATTTTTAACGCATTCTCCTCGCTAATTTCCACACTTCCGCAGGGATTGATATACAAACCGTTGCCGACTGCGAACTCCACGCGGCAGCTCTGACAGCACTCCTGTCCGAATACATCAAAAACGCCCTTTAAAAATAACATTGTCGCCGTGCGCACATAAGTCTTATAACCGATATCATCCTTCAGGGTAAAAAAGCTGACGGTACAATCCTTTGTCACTCTCTTGAACAGCTCACGTATCTTCCCGTCAGCAGCTGCCACCGCGATTAAATTATCATACTGCTCCTGATACTCATCCGCTATTTTCTCATATGTAGTTCCCTGCGGATACTGTTTCTTTTCTCCGTTTATCGTAACCGTATACATCCTGTAACCTGCCTTTCTCACCATGAGCCTCCGGACTTATCCGTTCAAGGTATTTTACGCAAAAAGAGCAAGTGCCGCATCCAAATCCCTCAGCTCCTGTCTGATTTCTGCAAGACGACCTTGGGTACGTTCCCCTTCGCCATCCTTTAACCCGGCTTCTATCTGCTTTGCAGACTCCGACATATGCTTCAGATATTCCTTCAACACAGGGTGTCTGCGTTGTAGCAGCAGCCTTCCGTATTTCTCATGCAATACCCTTTGCAGATCATTTTCCGCAGGTTCCCTCTCCAAGGCCTCCGGAGCATAACACACCTTGAAAACAAAATAATATTTTCCTTCTTCGCACAATATATTCTCATCCAGCGTCAAATATCCTTCCGCTCTTAAGAATCTTCTGAATGCGGGAAGCTCTGACTGGGGCTGCAGAATCAATTCATCCAGAGCCTTCGCCTTCCCCTCACTCTCCTTCAGAATTTTCATCATAAGCCTGCCGCCCATCCCTGCACATACCAGGGACTGTGCCTCGCCGATTTTGTATTCCTGCAAACCGTCCGACAGACGTGTCTCTATGTATTTGCCCATTCCGTATTCCGCAATGTGCTCCTGTGCTCCGGACAAAGGTCCCTTCCTCACATCCATTGCAAGCACCCTCGGACTGATTCCATGCTGTACCAGGTAAATGGACAGAAAACCATGATCACAGCCCACATCCACAACGCGCTTTCCCGGACTCACCTGCTGTGCAATACTGCGAAGTCTCTCAGAAAGCACTATCTCTCTGCTCTTCATTAATCCAAATAATCCTTCAGCTTACGACTGCGGCTGGGATGACGCAGCTTTCTCAATGCCTTAGCTTCTATCTGGCGGATACGCTCACGGGTAACATTGAACTCCTTGCCCACTTCCTCCAAAGTACGGGCACGTCCGTCATCCAGACCGAAACGCAACCGAAGCACCTTCTGTTCCCTCTCTGTCAAGGTTCCGAGTACCTCTACCAGTTGCTCCTTCAACAGCGTAAATGCAGCTGCATCCGCCGGAACAGGCACATTGTCGTCCTGTATAAAATCCCCCAAATGGCTGTCCTCCTCCTCACCGATAGGAGTTTCCAGGGATACCGGCTCCTGACTGATTTTCAATATCTCACGGACACGCTCCACAGGCATATTCATCTCCTCGGCGATTTCCTCGGGAGACGGTTCTCTGCCAAGCTCCTGCAGCAGCTGACGGCTGACACGAATTAATTTATTGATGGTCTCAACCATATGCACGGGAATACGGATGGTTCTCGCCTGATCCGCAATCGCTCTGGTAATTGCCTGACGAATCCACCAGGTAGCATAGGTGGAGAACTTGTAGCCTTTGCGGTAATCAAATTTTTCCACAGCCTTAATCAAACCAAGATTTCCTTCCTGAATCAAATCAAGGAACAGCATTCCGCGTCCCACATATCTCTTCGCAATACTTACCACCAGACGCAAATTGGCTTCAGCCAGACGCTTCTTAGCCTCCTGATCACCCAGCTCCATTCTCTTAGCCAGCTCAATCTCTTCCTCGGCACTGAGCAGGGGAACCTTTCCGATTTCCTTCAGGTACATACGGACAGGATCCTCAATACTGATTCCGTCAGGAACAGAGAGGTCAATGTTCTCCACATCCACCTCATCCTCCTCCGTCAGAATGATTTCTTCATCATCTACATCATCATCGTCTGTGATACGCAGAACATCCACGTTGCTCTGCTCCAGAACCTCCAAAATTTTTTCAAACTGTTCCTCTTCCAAGGGCATGTCCGAAAAAAACTCGCTGATTTCCTGATACTCTAATACATTCTTTTTCTTTTTTGCCGTATTTAAAAGCTCTTTTACCTTCTCATCAAATTTTGCCTGTGTGTTTTCATCCATTTTCGTGGTTCCATCCTTCCCAAAAATTCATTTGCTTTAGTAATTAACTCTATTCCAGAGAAATATGCGTTTTTGCAAGCTCTTCCAGAGCTTTTTTTCCGTCAATGACCTGTTTTAAGGCATTTACATCCGTTCCCAGCTTTGCCGTATAATACTCATAGCTGTTCTTTTTCACGGACAAAAGGATATCTCGGAATGCCTTTTCCTTCTCCTGAGCTGTAGTCAACTCAGGCAGCTTTGTATGGAACAGACTTGCAGCCTCTCTCTGTTCCTCCTCATCCTCAAACATACTGATAATGCCCGCCGGATTGTAGGTTCCCTGCTCCAGCTCCGAAAAAAGTCTCTCAGCAACCTTCTGATACAAAACTTCCGTGAAGTCTCCTGCAGATATATACCTCTTGATTTTCTGATAGACAGAGGGCTCGTCCGTAATCCATGTAATCAACAGGCGCTGGGATTTCTTAGCATTTTCCTCCGGATTGTTCTTTTGCGAGACACCCGACTTCGGTCGTTCCACCGGTCGGACCAAGCCCGTCTGTGAAGCGTAGCTCACCACCAGCTTTCGCAGATTTTCAAAACCGATATGATACTTGTCCGCAACAGCCTGGAGGTAATTCTCCCGCTCCACATCCTCTTTAAACTCGCAGAGCTTCTTCGCAATTTCTCTGTGGAATTTGGTCTTTGCCTCCGGGTCATTCTGGTCATATTGACCTTCCAGTACGCGGATTTCAAAGAAAAAGCTGTTCTCAGCCTGGTTGATTCTCTCCTGAAACGCCTCTTTCCCCAGATTTTTGATAAATTCATCCGGGTCCTTATAAGGGCGCATGTTAATCACCTTTCCGGTCAGACCTGCCTCCCGCAGGATGCCGATACCGCGAAGGGCCGCCTTCACGCCCGCTCCGTCACTGTCATAAGCCAACAGTACATTGTCTGTATACCGGTGCAAAAGATTGGCCTGTTCCGGTGTAAAAGCTGTTCCCAGAGACGCCACCGCCTGAGTGAAGCCTGCCTGATGCAGAGCTATCACGTCCATATATCCCTCACACAAGATGATATTACCGCTTCTTGCCGTACGGGCAAAATTCAGTCCGTACAAATTTCTGCGTTTATCAAACACGGGAGTCTCCGGAGAGTTTAAATACTTCGGTTCCCCGTCTCCCATAACCCGTCCGCCGAAGCCAATCACACGGTGGTTAATATCCTGTATGGGAAACATTACCCTGTTCCAAAACTGACTGAGCAGACCGGAACGCTCCGAAAAGCTTGCCAGCCCCGCTTCCTTTATCTCAGAATCTTCAAAGCCCTTCTTGCGCAGATATTCCACCAGAAAAGCACCGTTCTTACCTGCATATCCCAGTCCGAACTTATGCATGGTCTCGTCGGACAATTCTCTCTTCTTAAGGTAATTTAATCCAAGTTCTCCGTGAGGGGAGCGCAGCTGATAATAAAAATACTTAGCTGCCTCTTTGTTAATCTCCAGAAGTCTTGCTCTCTTTCCCGCCTTCTGCCGCATTTCTGCGGTTTCTTCTATCTCCGGCAGTCGTACGCCCGCCCTCTCAGCCAGCAGCTTCACCGCCTCCGGAAAAGTATAATTCTCATATTTCATCACAAAGGTGTACACATTTCCGCTGACACCGCAGCCAAAGCAATGATACATCTGCTTGGATTCCGACACGGAAAAGGAAGGTGTTTTCTCATTATGAAAGGGACAACATCCCCAATGGTTGCTTCCCTTTTTTTGTAATTTCACATATCCCGACACCACACTCACAATGTCGTTCTTTGCTCTGACTTCTTCTATCAGTTCCTCAGGATAAAACATTCCTGTCCTCATTTCCTTTTTCGGGAAGTGCCGCCTCCCGCAATATACTTTCCGGTTAAATCTGCCAGGACTTCGGTATGTAAATTTCCTCATATACCGCGATGGCGAACCGGTCACTCATGGCACCTACATAGTCGCACACCACCCGTTCCCTGGGTTCTCCCTCTGATATCAGATTTAAGAATTCCTCCGGCAAATCATCAATATTCTTCAGATAATGCTGATACAGAGTCTCCATCAGCACCTCTGCCTTTCCCTCTTCCGCTTTCGCCTCAGGGTTCTTGTACACCCGTTCAAACATAAACTGTCGAATCTGTTTCATGGCCTCTGCCACAGGCTCAGACATTACGATATCATTTTTGTCCATACTGTTTGTCACGATATCATGGATGAAATGGTCCAGTCTCTCTCCCGTGGAAGAACCGATGACATCACGTATTTCCTTGGGTACATCACTTTCGGACAGAATTCCGGCACGTACCGCATCATCCATATCATGATGAATATACGCAATCTTATCTGAGAAACGTACAATCTTGCCCTCCAAAGTATGAGGTTTCCCGATGGTCTGATGATTCAGAATACCATCCCTCACCTCGTAGGTCAGATTCAGTCCCTGTCCGCCCTTCTCCAGCCGGTCGACAGTGCGCACGCTCTGCTCACTGTGTTCAAAGCCAAGAGGGCATACACGGTTCAGTGCTCTCTCCCCCGCATGTCCAAAGGGAGTATGACCTAAATCATGTCCCAGGGCAATCGCCTCCACCAGCTCCTCATTTAACCGTAGCGACTTAGCAATCGTGCGGGCGGTCTGGGACACCTCCAGGGTATGTGTCAGTCTCGTCCGGTAATGATCTCCCTCAGGTGTCAGGAACACCTGAGTCTTATCCTTCAGGCGTCTGAACGCTTTACAGTGGATAATACGATCCCTGTCGCGCTGAAACACCGGACGGATATCACATTCCTCCTCCGGCTTCATTCTTCCTTTTGAATTCACACTGAGAGACGCGTAAGGACTTAAATAATCCCGTTCCCACTGCTCCACTCTTTCTCTGATTGTCATGTTTGCCTCACCTTCCGGCGCATAGCGCCTGTGTCGGAAACCTCTCAAAACTATTCTGAATAACTATCAAACTACAGCCCTGCTTTAAATATTCTGCATCCTCTTTTTATTTCCTTTTATTTTTTGTTAAAAATGCAATCTTCTTCGCACAGCATTTCGTAATCTTCTCAGGGAAAGCATTGTAATAATGGCAATATCAATGATGACGCACACCGTACCCACAAGTGCCGACCATCCCAAAGCCAAGCCTCTTCCCAAATAGTTATCTATCAACAGCTCCAGACCTGCGCAGAGAAGAATCACCCCCGTAAAGAAATACAATGCCGTTGCCAGAATGGAATGAGGCAGTTTCCTGACTGCCAGAGTAAACGCCTCCGCCAACACTGTCACCAACACTACAATGGGAAGACCCAGACCGAAAAACCATTTGTCGCTGTTTGCCAAAAAGGTAAGCATGTACAGATACACAGCCACCGAGAGTCCGTCAAACAAAATGGATGTATAGACCGACTGTTTGGTATAGATTACTGCCGGAATCATGATAACCCACAGGATTACACACACTCCGATGACCGCAAGAGACCACAGATTCCCGGGGAATACGTAAAAATTTAACAGTCCACAGGTGATTGCCGTTGCAAGGACCACTGTTGTGAGCAAAATACCAAGATCCCTCCTCTTCACCATTTCCACCTGTCCCTTTTCCTTCGGGAAAGGAGTTGTATGCTCATCCCTGTGCACCTCATTCGGATTCACAACAGGTGTGTCACACAGAGGACATACCTTGGCTGACTCATGAAGCTCTACACCACAATTTACACAATAAGACATAGCTACTCCTCCCCTCTGTCTCTGTTACTCTCTATCTTTACATGAATTCCGTCCTGCACCAGCTTACAGAAGAAATATCGCTCCACATCCGCCTCGATAATCCCGCTGGTAAAATTAATCGTCAGCACATCCCCAAAGCTGATTACGGCGCAATTGGTTCTGCTGGAAAAGGGCTGTCCCATATAAATATCCACACGCTCGATATAAGGCTTCATGGACTCCGGCACGGACAATGCCCCCATATTGGTAAGCCCCGCCGAGGAGCTCTTGTCCTGCACTCTGGCATAAAACGATTTCACGAAGAAATCCTTGATAAATAAAGGAATCACACGAATCAACGGATGCGTCTGAAGCACAGCATTTGCCGTGATGTCCCTCCGCAGGAATTTCTCGTTGATATAATACTTCATATAATTATGGACTTCCGTCACAATCTCTTCGAAGGTATACTCCCCCATCCGTGGGTCAATTCCCGGATAAATCATGGTAATAAAATTACGCAGGGTCTTCGAAGGGAAAAATCTTCTGAGATTCACCGGCATGGCAATCTTGACCGGTCGAAGCCTGATATGCCAGTCATGCTCCTGCTTGGTCTGCAATGCATATAACAAAACAGCGTTCAAATATTCCGTAATCGTGGCGTTGTACTTCTTTGCCACTGCCATCACTTCCGACACGGACATGATACCGCCTACAATGTTCAACGTGTAAAAAGGTGCCTTGGTGCCCCGCACACGATAGTTTTTCTCCCCCGACTTAGGCGGACGCACTTTACCGTTGTTATTGGTGTATTTCATATAGGCATCCTCTAACTCCCCCTTGTCCGGCACCTCACCTATATCCAACACGAAACCGCCGTTTCTAATCTCCTCATGGCCCAACAGCCGCAGATAATTGGCTGTCACGGTGAGAAGCAGACACATGCCTCCGGTACCGTCACCCAGACTGTGGTGTGCCTCCATGGAAAGACGATTATGATAATAATAAAATCGAATCAAATAACGGTTATTTGCCTTGAAATACATGGGCTGACATTGATTCTTCACATCCTTTAGCACAAAGGGGCCGGGACGGTTATTGGGCTCTAAATATCTCCAAAACAAGCCCTTCCGGATGGCAGCCTTATAGGTGGGGAAACGGGGCATTGTCATATCCACTGCCCGCTGCAACACTTCCGGTTGGATCTCCTCCTTCAGCAATACCGACAAGCGGTATACGGACGAAAAGTCCCTTCTCTGCAGTGTGGGGTACACAATGGCAGACAAATCCAGCTTATACCATTCCTTACGCTCCGCTTTCTCTTCGATATTCTTCTCCGTGATTGTGTTCTGTTCAGCTTCTGCCATTTCTCCGCTATTTCCCCTCCGTCATGAATGACCACATCAAATCCTCAGAAACCAAAAAGAGTGTCAAGCAATATACTTAACACTCTTAAGATGCAGGAAAAGAGACTTGAACTCTCATGGTATTGCTACCACACGGACCTGAACCGTGCGCGTCTGCCAATTCCGCCATTCCTGCGAACAAGTCATATTGTATATTGTTTCAAAAAAAATGTCAATATAATTTTTGAAGTTTTTGAAACAATTTTTTCAACTCGTTCAAATCAATATCGTCTGCTTTAGAAATAGGTATTGAAGATATTTCCGGTATTGTAAGCGTTATTGTATGTACCGTTCACCGTATAGGTATTTGCCTTGGAAGCCGCCTGGTCAGCCGCGAAATTAATCATGGATGCCTGCGCCGACACACTGTAGCCATAGGAACCGGTGCCGTTAAACAAGGTCTTCACCGTATTCATATCCGCCTTCTCAAAAGCGGCCTTATCTATGGAAAGTGTGCTGTCCTCATTCAGTGTTATACCTATCTGATTCAACAGCTTGGAATTGGTAATGGAAGCATTTACCATGGTGGAGGTTCTGTTTACAACGGAAGAATTCTCCACATTGTTCACCGCACCAATCACACTGTTGTAATCAGTGACAAAATTATTCACAGCTTTATAAATAGCGTCCACGTCATATCCTTTGGTAGTGGTTTCCACACCATTCTCATCCTTGCTCACGATATCCTTCTTGGAAAATACGGACTTATTGCCCTTTACCAGCAGTTCATCCGCAGATTCCTTCAACGAATCCGTGGTACTCTGCACCTTTGTGAGCTTTTTCGTATCCTCCGACGTGATTACATTCCCTGTTGTACTTTTCGTTGTATTCTTAGACAGCTTATTCACCGCATCGCTGCCGGTCTCACTGTAATAAGCCCTCATCAGCTTGCCGTAGCTGCCGTTCTTAATGCTTGCATACTGTATCAGGAAATCACTGCCTGCTGTAGCCGATGCACTTTTCCCTAAACCGGAAAACAAATAGGATACATCATTTTTTGCCTGAATTGTAATTCCCATACGCTACCTCCTTGTATCAAAAACACTACTTTACAATCTCTAACCAACCCTTCGGACATCCGTGTCCCCGGTCACCTTGATTATATCATATATTCGGCATAATGGCAAAAAAACTTTAGCAAAAGCTACCGATATCATTAAAATGCTACAGGGTCTCTGCTCTCTTTTTCACCGTATTCCGGAAATTCTCTATCTGATGGGTATATTCCTTATCCATATAGAGGGAATGAATCAGAAAATCCGCGGTTGCTTTATTGTTGGCAATCGGAATATCATACACCTGCGCAATGCGCAACAATGCCTTTACATCCGGGTCATGGGGCTGTGCCGCCAATGGGTCTGAAAAGAAAATAATCATGTTGACCTGACCCTCCACGATTTTGGCACCGATCTGCTGGTCGCCGCCCAGAGGACCGCTGTTATAGCCCTTTACGCTGATGCCAACCCTGTCCGTAATCATACGGGCTGTGGTGCCTGTTCCGCAAAGCTTATGTTGCTTCAGTATTTCCTTATTTTCCTCACACCAGTCCAGCATCTCCTGCTTCTTGCCGTCATGTGCTATCAGAGCAATTTTCTTCTGCTTACCGATTGTCATTGTCAAATTATCAATATTCATCTCCGCCTCGTTTCCGCGCACTGCGCTGTCTGCTTTGCATATGTCTGTTTTTCACATGTCTGTTTCCGCATGTCTGCTTTTCCACATGTCTGTTTTCAGTTTATCACATTTTGATAATTTCTACAATTTGTTCCATAGAAATATTCATTCCGCTGTCCATGATGATTACCCTCCGGTTCTCATCCACCTTTTTGACCGTCCCGATATCGGTGAGGTATGTGCCTCCGTTTTTCCTCGCATCCGGTCTGAAATAGGTGACGGACACCTTCCGTTTCTCGGACAGATGACAGGAAATATCGTATAGCTCCGCATTGATTCTCTCAATGGCAGTTTCATCAAGCACAATCCTCTCGTCCGTAATCCTTGCCGTTTCATCAATCGCCTCCTCATAACCGGTGAGTGCTGCAAAGGGTGCGAACTGAGCCGCCCTGTCGTGAAGTGACATATGGGCACGCGCCGCAGACTGATGATGCGGAAGATTGATGATATCGTCATATTTGTGTGCTGCCTCCTCATATCCGCTCACGCCTTATGCCCTCCAATCTGACTGTTGCGCTCTCTGGTCATAGCACCATCTTCAAAATTCATTCCCTTTAAAACTGCATTCTTACCAAATTTCTTTTGAATATCCAAAACGGCATGCTGCATTCTCTTTTCCTTTTCCAATTCCTTCTCTTCCTGCTGCCTTTCCTTCTCCAAAACTGCATAGTCGGTGAATAAATCCAGCTGTTCAAAGGTCTGTTTCACCGCCGCTTCTCCTTCCGGCACCACTCTTGCTGCCACAATATTGACCCTGCGCACAAGCAAATCCCAATTGATAATTCTGTCAAAAAGCTCCTCCACCGCCTTCATAATAATCTTGGTGGAGGAGGTCAGGCAGGGCAGGTTGACGGTTCCGTGAGCATGCTTGGGAACCTGCCTGCCGTAATGGTCCGTAGTAACCTCTCCATGGTATTTCTTTCTGATGGCCGGGTCGGTTAAGTTATCAATATCATATCCCAGCGTAAGCACCATCTGGTCTGTAACCAGCTTCTTATCTACCAGGTCAAGCACCAGCAAATCCGTCATTTCTTTTACAATCAGCTTTGCCTTCTCCGCCGTATAGGGACATTGCAGCACCTGTCCGGAGCCCAGACTGTTCTTCTCCGGTCTGTATGCCTTAATCGCCGCAATCGTAGTGGGTTCCCAGCCCCATGCATGATCTATTAACAACTCAGCATTGATGCCAAACAAACGATATAACAGGTCTTCATTATAATAATCCTTCGGTGTCCCCAGGGAGCAGCGGGCGATATCCCCCATGGTGTAGAGACCGTTCGCCATAAGCTTCTTCGTATAACCATGCCCCACCCGCCAGAAATCCGTAAGGGGTGTATGATTCCACAAAAGTCGCCTGTATGACATCTCATCAAGTTCTGCAATGCGCACACCGTCCTTATCTGCAGGAATCTTCTTCGCCACAATGTCCATCGCCACCTTGGCAAGATACAGATTGGTGCCGATGCCGGCGGTAGCAGTCACTCCCGTCTCCCGCAGAACATCCCGAATCATCTTAAGCGCCAGCTCATGTGCTGTCAGCTTGTAGGTGTTTAGGTAGGTAGTGGCATCGATAAACACTTCATCAATGGAGTATACATGCATATCCTCCCGTGCAATATACCGCAGATAAATATCAAAAATCCTCGTGCTGTAATTCATGTAATAAGCCATTCTGGGCACTGCGGCAATATAGGAAAGCTCCAATTCCGGTGACCTTGCCAGCTCAACTGCATCAAAGGAGGAGCCGGACAACTGTCTGCCCGGAGCCTTGGCTTTCCGTTCCCTGTTGACCTCTTTGACTCTCTGCACCACCTCAAACAAACGGGCTCTCCCCGGAATCCCATAGCTCTTCAAGGACGGTGACACAGCAAGGCATATGGTCTTCTCCGTCCTGCTTGCATCCGCAACCACCAGATTCGTAGTAAGCGGATCCAGTCCCCGCTCTATACACTCTACGGAGGCATAAAAAGACTTCAAATCAATTGCAATATAGATTCTGTCAGACATCTTTTGCCTCCCTTCCCAAATTTTGTTATTGCAAACAGAACAAGTGTTCGCTATAATTGTATCAGAATCCGCTCCCTTTTTCAACACTTTTAAGTCAATTTTAAATGAAAAAGCAGAGGAATCCAACAGACTGTCAAAACGGAGTGCTATTATATGAGTCAAATTGTTTCCCTGAACTCACACGATTACATGCCTATGCAGATTGTTCCCGTCATCGCTTCCTTTAATGACGATGGACAAATCAAACCGCTTTATGTGGGCATCAACGGTGAGCGCTACAAAATTACATCCTACCGAATCCGACGCTGCTTCTCTAATCAGATTGAGTTTCACTGTAATCTCATCGTTCAGAATATGCAGAAAACCATCATCCTCACTTATTATCTGAACGAATGTATCTGGACCATACCTGATGTTCCGCACAATAATTAAGCCGATGAGAAATCATCGGCTTAATGACATATACTCACCGGCAGCTTTCACGCTTTCCTCCTGATGCTGTTTGCCAAAACGTTTTTCCACAAATTCCTCAAACTCACTTGACAGAATGGATAACTCATCCTCTTTGCTTAATCTTCTATACCCATCTGCCTTTTCCTGAAGGGATATTCCCTCCCCCGGATGCTTATCCGCAAGCTGTAAATACTGATTCTGCATAGTCCTTGCCAGTCTGTTTGAGAAGCTTTCAATGGGCTGATGATATTTACTTGATATTCCTTTTCTGATGACATACATTGACCTTCAGGATTATCTCATTCCATCATGGTCACGCATCCAACTCTTTCATATAAAATAAATCCATCGTACTGTGAACAACCTCTTTGGGACGCTCTATTTGATGATATCCGTTTTTTTCATACAAACAAACAGCTTCCCTGAGGTTAGAGTGCGTTTCCAAATACAAGCGCCGTATTCTGTTACTTTTTGCATAGTTTTCTACTGTCTCCAACAGCTGTTGACCGATTCCATGTCTTTTGTTATTTTCCGAAACATACAATTTCTGAATTTCTCCGCAATCATCAAAGCCTGAAAATAATTCCATACCAATTCCGCCTGTCACTTCTCCGGCTTCCGACTCGGCAATAAAATAGACTCTCTTTTTCATTTTTTGAAGATAATACTGACTTAAATGATTCAACTCCGAATCAAAATAAGCTGTCCCCGGAATATTCAAATGATATTTTCTAAGATTTTCTCTGATAATCTGAGCTATCGCCAAATCATCCCCCGGCTCTATACAACGTATCTTTATTCGTTTCAAATCCATATTCCTACCCAGCTTTCCTTATTTCGACCGATTCCGTCTCCTGACATTTTTCTGCGATTTACAATTTTTCCTACGTTTTGCGATTTTTCCTACTTTTTGTGCCTTTCCCGCAATCAGTAGGGTTCATTTCTCCCGCGCAGCCCTACTTTTCTTGCTTTTCTTCATTTTAGTAGGGTTTCGCCCTTCCGTCTTCTGACATTTTTTCCTACTTTTTGTGCCTTTCCCGCAATCAGTAGGGTTCATTTCTCCCGCGC
>CAZPRB010000043.1:16137-16875 GCA_964588645.1 uncultured Acetatifactor sp.
AGCCCTACTTTTCTTACTTTTCTTCTTTTTAGTAGGGTTTCGCCCTTCCGTCTTCTTCCATATTCCTTAAAATCGTCTCATTAATTTGTATTATTAAATCGTTCTTTTCCCCACCAATCCGGAATTAGTTCTTTAAGTCGAACTGTTTTTCTGCTTTCAAAATCTATAAGTATTTCAATATCTCCAAATCTTATTCAATTTCTACCACCACACCATAATGGTCACTTGCCGACAACGCTATATCCTCATAAATTGTCTTACCAAATACACTACACTATATTTTCATGCTTTTTCTTTGGTTTAGAAAGCGGAACACAGTATTTATGCTCATTACATATAACAAGCACTCCAAGAAAATTTCGTTCGTCCTTACCAATCTGGGGAGATGCAGATAAAACCCTGTCATTCATTTCTCCTCTAAAATATTTCAAGGACTATGTTTCCATAGTCCTTGAATGTAGTGTCACCGTAGCGACCCTAACGCTTTTTGAACGTCCACTTATCGGCAGGACTCTCCTTTAACATTATTGTACCAAAAGCGATTCTTTTGTCAATCTAATTTCAAAAATTCATAATCTTTTTATATTCATGCTAAACGTAGTTGCTTGCAGACGCACTTACCGGGAGCCTCTACTTGCGAGAGTCAATACTTCAGCAGACAAAGCAATAGCAAATATAATCTCAACTCATTCTTCAACTCCTGCGGTGCATCCGTCTTGTTAATGAGAGTATCGTTAT
>CAZPRB010000044.1:0-14038 GCA_964588645.1 uncultured Acetatifactor sp.
ATATATGAACAGATAGTAGACCAGATAAAGACGCTTATTCGTAACGGCGAACTAAAGGAAAACGACAATCTGCCGTCTGTGCGTACACTGTCAAAAGAACTAAAAATAAGTGCTTTAACAGTAAAAAAAGCGTATGACAATTTAGAAAGCGAAGGATTTACGATAACTGTACACGGAAAAGGAACTTATGTAGCAGCGACAAATACAGAGCGTTTGTTGGAAGAACAGAAAAAGGAATTGGAAACAGATTTAGAGCAAGCAATTCAAAAAGGTAGACGTTGTGGTATTAGCGATGAAGATATAAAGAGTTTATTTGAATTGATTTTGGAGGGCTGATGTATATGTTAAAAATTGAACATTTAAAAAAACACTATGATAAGTTTTTATTGGATTGTTCTTTAGAGGTTAAGCCAGGGCTTGTAACCGGTCTAATCGGACAGAATGGGGCAGGCAAAAGTACAACCTTTAAAGCAATATTAGGATTGATTTCTATTGATGGCGGAAGTGTTACTATTCTCGGCAAAGATATAAAAAAATTTACTCCTGAAGATAAAGAGAATTTGGGCGTTGTCCTCTCTAATTCTGGATTTAGTGGATATTTGACGATAAAAGATATTATCCCTGTTTTGAAAAACTTATATCATAATTTTGATTATCCATTTTTTGTAGAACAGACACAAAGATTTCAGTTGCCGCTTGATAAGAAAATCAAAGAATTTTCAACCGGTATGAAAGCAAAATTAAAGGTACTTGTGGCAATTTCTCACAGTGCAAAAATGCTAATACTGGACGAGCCGACAGCAGGCTTAGATGTAATTGCCAGAGATGAATTGCTGGAGATGTTGAGAGAATTTATGGAGAAAGACGAGGAACGTTCTATTCTGATTAGCTCCCATATTTCCAGTGACTTAGAAACCTTATGTGATGACATTTATATGATACATGATGGAAAAATCATTTTACACGAGGATACCGATGTTTTGTTAAGTGATTATGCACTACTGAAAGTGGACACTAAACAATATGACAACTTAGATAAACAGTTTGTCATGCGCTCAAAAAAAGAGCCGTATGGATATAGTTGTCTGACAAACCAAAAACAGTATTATATAGATAACTACCCGAAAATCGCAATCGAAAAAGGAACGATTGATGAGGTAATTACAATGATGATAAGGGGGCAGAAATAATGAAAGGCTTATTAGTAAAGGATTTCAAACTGATTAAATTGCAAAAAAACTTTTTTATTGTAATTGTTGCCATAGCGATTGGATTAGCAATTATTAACGATGACCCTACATTTATGTTAGGTTTTCTAACCTTTATCATGTCGCTACTCACATTAAGCACCATAACCTATGATGAATTCGACAACGGAAACGCATTTCTCTTCACGTTGCCTATTAGTCGTAAAAGTTATGTGATGGAGAAATATGGTTTTTCTCTTTTGGTAGGTGGTAGCTCATGGATTTTAGCTGTATTGCTGGCAGGTGTCTTTAGCTTGATAAAAGGAACGGTGCCTATTTTAGAAGTTATAATGACAGCGATCATGATGTTTCCGATTATGCTTATTGTTTATGCAGTAATGATACCATTTCAGCTTAAATTTGGTGGAGAAAAAGGCAGAATTGCTATGGCAGGAGCCGTTGGCTTATTATTTATCATCGGATTTCTGATTGTGAAAATTGCTGAATTGTCAGGGATTGACTTATTAAATGTCATTAACACGCTCTCCATGTTAAGCATGGGAATGTTAGTCGTAATCGCAGTCGTAATTGCTATTATTATCTTTGGTATATCTATGAGAATTAGTATCTCTATTATGGACAGGAAAGAATTTTAAAAAGAATTGAATTTAACGACTCATCTTGTTTTACAGATAGTTGCGTTTACAGCTTGATGAAAAGTCATATTCCACAGAGGGGAAAAAGAAATTAATAAATAAGAAGTTAGAGGTTCAAACTATGTGGGAAGAATTAGGAATCAGTGGAGGAACTGCAATCATTATTTTGATTGCATTGTATTTTATTGTAAAGTGGGCAGTGAAAAACGGAGTAAAAGAAGCGTATAAGGATATTACTGGAAAGAAAACAGCTGAAGATACTGAAATTGAAACGGCACTCGGAATTGATGCTGAAGATAAGTAAATTCAAGTTTGTCTGTAACTAAAAGAAAAGTATTGAAGCAAGAAGCACCGTAGAAATACGGTGTTTTTTGTTACCTAACTATGACACATCTCTGGTGTATAATGGCAGTACAATGGAGGGTTTGTATATGAACGTTTTGATTGTAGAAGATGATGAAGCGATTGCTAATTTAATAAAAATCAATATGACAGCAGAAGGCTACCATTGCACCTGTGCGTATGATGGAAAATCAGGAGCAGATTACATTGAAAAAGAATCATTCGATTTAATACTGTTAGATATTATGTTGCCGGAAATCAATGTAGGAGTATTTTCCTTCCGGAAGTTTGTCGGCAAGTTCTACACCGATTTGATGAGCTTCCTTGTAAGATACTTCTCCGGGCATAAAAGCCTGTATCAGATGAAATGCTTTGTTTGGGTCTGCCTGATTCGTTTTTGACAGGGCAAATTTAAAGTCAAAAGCAGCGGTTTCCGGGCTGCATCCGAAGGAAGAAATCAGAATGCTTTCATCGGTTTTAGCAGGGTTGCAATACGTTGTTTTTGGAAAGACAATAAAGGTCAAAATTCCAATAATACAGCATAGTACGGGGTAATAAGGAAAGTCTGGTTGATTTTGGAAGAGAAACAAACGATCGTAGCCTGCGGCGCCGGAACCATTACCCAAAGGGTGTTTTCGGACGGCAGTATTGAGGCGATGCTTATCGTGGGAACTGTCTTATGTGCTTGTATATTGCGTCCTGACTGCAGTTGCCGTGATGTCGGTCATGGTCATTAGAAGCTTTCGAAAAGCTTTTGAATTAACGCTGAATTAACAGCAGGTGTTGGTTGCCATTAAGGGGTAAAGTATGCTACAATATACAGAATAAGATTATGCTAATAATTATTTGAAAGGAGTTATCATTATGGGATTAATTAAAGCAGGGGTTAGCGCACTGGAAAGTGCATTGGCAGATCAATGGAAGGAGTTTTTCTATTGCGAAGCATTGCCGAAGGATGTTTTGATGAGAAAAGGGTATAAACGTATAAATGGTCGCTCTTCCAATACAAAGGGCAGCGATAACGTTATTTCCAGCGGCTCTGGTATAGCTGTTGCAGATGGTCAGTGTATGATTATTGTGGAACAGGGAAAGGTGGTAGAGGTGTGTGCGGAGCCCGGAGAATTCACGTACGACTCATCTACAGAGCCGTCTATTTTCGCCGGAAATCTCGGGGACAGCATTATACAGACCTTTAAAACAATCGGGAAACGGTTTACATACGGTGGAGATACCGGCAAAGACCAGCGGGTATATTATTTTAATACCAAGGAATTGATTGATAATAAATTCGGAACACCTAATCCGATTCCGTTCCGTGTGGTGGATTCCAAAATCGGTTTGGATTTGGATGTTTCCGTGCGTTGTTCCGGCACTTATTCCTACAGAATTGCTGACCCGTTGTTGTTCTACACGAATGTTTGCGGAAATGTTTCTACGGAATACACCCGTAGTGAACTCGACGGTCAGCTGAAAACGGAATTTATCAGTGCGTTACAGCCTGCATTTGGAAGGCTTTCAGATATGGAAATGCGTCCCAATCAGATTCCCGCACACACTACAGAATTAGAGGAGGCAATGAACGCTTCTCTTTCAGCAAAATGGAGTGAGCTGCGTGGCTTGAAAATAGTCAGCATTGCCATTGGTTCCGTTACGCTTCCTGAAGAGGATGCTGAAATGATTAAGCAGGCTCAGAGAACCGCAGTTATGCGCGATCCGGGCATGGCAGCGGCAACTCTTGTAGGTGCACAGGCGGATGCTATGAAGGCAGCTGCAGCAAATAAAGCAGGTTCTATGGCAGGATTTATGGGAATGAATATGGCAATGAATTCCGGTGGCATGAATGCGCAAAATCTGTTTTCTATGAGTCAACAGCAGCAACAGCAACAACAGCAGCAACAGGCCGCTCAGATGATGACTCAGCAGGCGGCGGCACAGGCAAGCGCCTGGAAATGCTCCTGCGGTGCCACTGCTACAGGTAAATTCTGTACAGAATGCGGTTCTCCGAAGCCGGCGGATACAGAGGGCTGGAAATGCTCCTGCGGTGCAATGAATAAGGGAAAATTCTGTCAGGATTGCGGTGCAAAGAAGCCGGCGGGCGTTCCCCAGTATAGATGTGACAAATGCGGTTGGGAGCCTGAAAAGGGGGCTGCACTTCCCAAATTCTGTCCTGAATGTGGCGATGTGTTTGATGATGGCGATATAGTAAAATAAAAGTACAGTGCTTGCATCGTTCGATTTTCCTTCTGTGATGTATGTGACATCGGAATTATTTAATGTGGGAAAAAACTGATGCGAGAGGAGGATTCGTTTTGAGCAATTTACAAGAGTATAAATGTCCGTGCTGTGGCGGTGCCATAGCGTTTGACAGTAATCTTCAGAAGATGAAATGTCCTTATTGCGATACGGAATTCGAGATGGAAACACTTGCCGGCTACGATGCCGATTTGCAGAATGACACGGCAGACGATATGCAGTGGGAGACAACAGCAGGTGCAAAATGGCAGGACGGCGAGGCGGACGGACTCCGCTCCTATGTATGCAAATCCTGTGGCGGTGAGATAGTCGGTGATGAAACGACAGCGGCTACCACCTGTCCGTTTTGTGACAATCCGATTGTCATGATGGGACAGTTTGCAGGTGAGTTAAAGCCGGATATCGTGATTCCGTTCAAGCTTGACAAAAAGGCTGCAAAAGAGAGGTTTGTGAAGCATCTGACCGGAAAGCGATTGCTTCCGAAGATTTTCAAGGACCAGAATCACATTGAAGAGATAAAAGGTATGTATGTTCCTTTTTGGCTTTTTGATACTGATGCGAATGCGCGGGTACGCTATCGTGCCACGAAGCTAAGAAGCTGGAGCGACAGCAGATACCATTATAAGGAAACCAGGTACTATGCGGTTCACAGAGCGGGTAGTATCAGCTTTGAAGGAGTACCGGTTGACGGCTCCTCAAAGCTTGCTGACGACCTGATGGAATCTATTGAACCTTACAATATTAAGGAAGCTGTAGATTTCCAAACGGCATACCTTGCCGGTTATCTGGCAGATAAGTATGATGTAGATGCCCAACAGAGTGTTGAACGTGCCAATGCCCGCGTGAAGAAGTCTACGGAGCAGGCGTTTGCTGCCACGGTGCAGGGTTATTCTACCGTGGTGCCGGAATACAGCAATGTTCAGCTTCACGGAGGCAAAGCAAAATATGCCCTGTATCCTGTCTGGCTTTTGAATACCACATGGAACGGAAATAAATATGTATTCGCCATGAACGGTCAAACGGGAAAATTCGTCGGGAATTTACCGGTTGACAAAGCGGCTGCCGCAAAGTGGACACTGGGTCTCACAGCAGCCTTCAGCCTTGCGTCGTACGTTGTTGTCCGGTTGTTGCATGTACTCGGAATGCTGTAAAGGAGGGGAGACAATGAAAAAGAAAATATCAGTATTTTTATTTGCGATTGCTCTCTGCTTCAGCGTTTCTCTTCCGACATATGCGGCTGATAACGGATTCGCGGACGAGTATTATCGTGTGATAGATATGGCAGATCTTCTGACTGACAGCGAGGAAGCTGCTCTGATAGAGGAGCTGGATGAGATTAGCTTACGCCAGAATATGGATGTGGTTGTTGCAACAACGGACAGTCCGGAGGGATACTCTGTGCGGGATTACGCCGACCTGCTTTATGACCAGTGCGGCTTTGGCTATGGAAGCGATGCTGACGGTCTGCTTCTGCTGATTAGCATGGAAGACAGAGATTGGTACATATCTACCAGCGGTTATGGAATTACAGTATTTACCGATGCGGGCATTGATTATATCGGAGAGCAGATTCTGTCAAAGCTGTCAGAGGGAGACTATATGGCAGCATTTGAGCAGTATGGTGAGCTCTGTGATGAATTTATCACACAGGCAAGAAACGGACACCCTTATGATACCGGCAGTATACCGCAGGAGCCTTTGTCACTAATCTGGATTCCCCTATCGCTGGTAATCGGATTTGTGCTTGCCTTAATTGTGGTTGGTGGCATGAGGAGCGAATTAAAGTCCGTTCGTTTACAGTCAGCAGCAAACAGCTATGTGAAGCAAGGAAGTATGAATGTCACCGAAAGCCGCGACATGTTCCTGTACCATACCGTGACGAAAACGGAGAAACCAAAGAATACTTCCTCCGGAGGCGGAAGCAGTACGCATCGTTCTTCTTCCGGCAGAACCCACGGCGGTGGCGGCGGAAAATTTTAAGAGTGCAAAAAGCGTGGTGTATTGTTGACCGCGCTTTTTTCATGCACTTTTTTACTTACTTTTTTGCTGTGAGAAAACATTGACAGTTTCGGGGAAAAAATATATGATGTATAAGATGTAGATAAATATGGAAATTATGCCTGCACGGTCAAAAACAGTAGGAGAATACGCAGGCTGAAAGGTATGGTTATAGACATGGCACTTAGTAAAAAGCCCACGACAGGTATGAAGGATATTTTGCCGGAGGAGATGCAAATCAGAGACTATGTAATCAGTGTAATCAAGGATACCTACGGTAAATTTGGTTTCACCTCCATTGAGACTCCCTGTGTGGAAAATATTGCGAACCTAAGCAGTAAGCAGGGCGGAGACAATGAGAAGCTGATATTCAAGATTTTAAAGAGAGGCGAGAAGCTGAATGTGGAAGCAGCAACCACGGAGGAAGAGGTTGTGGACAGCGGTCTGCGCTACGACCTGACAGTTCCGCTGGTACGTTTCTACTCCAATAATGCAGCACAGCTGCCCTCTCCCTTTAAGGCATTGCAGATGGGGAATGTGTGGAGAGCGGACAGACCTCAGCGAGGCAGATACCGTCAGTTTATGCAGTGCGATATTGATATTCTGGGTGAGCCGTCCAATCTGGCGGAGATTGAATTGATTCTGGCGACCACTACGACGCTGACGAAGCTTGGTTTTCGGAATTTTCAGATTCGTATCAATGACAGAAGGATTCTGAAAGCAATGGCAGCGTATGCGGATTTCCCGGAGGAGTCCTATGACAGTGTATTCATCACTCTGGACAAGATGGATAAGATTGGCGCGGACGGAGTGAAGGCGGAGCTGATTCAGAATGGTTACAGGGAAGAACAGTGCGACAGATATCTGGAGCTGTTCGATGCCATTGAGAAGGCAGACAACGGAGTTGCCTATCTGATGGACAAGCTCGCTGATTATCTGGATGCTGATGTGATGGCTTCCTTCAAGGAGATTCTGGACAGTGTACAGGCCACCAAGGCGGACAGCTTTGAACTGGTCTTTGATCCCACTTTAGTGAGAGGCATGTCCTATTACACCGGAACAATTTTTGAAATTGCCATGCCGGAATTCGGCGGAAGCTGCGGTGGCGGCGGCCGTTATGACAAGATGGTTGGAAAGTTCACCGGCAATGATGTGCCTGCCTGCGGCTTTTCTATCGGTTTTGAGAGAATTGTACTGCTTTTGATGGAGAGCGGATTTAAGGTGCCCACCAGACCGAAGCAGGTTGCCTATCTGATTGAGAAGGGTGTGGAAGGAACGGAGCTGTGCAGGATTATTGCGCAGGCTCAGGATGCCCGCAAGGATGGCATGCAGGTATTGGTTGCCCGTATGAATAAGAACAAGAAATTCCAAAAAGAGCAGCTGACCAAGGAAGGCTATGAGGAATTTGTAGAGTTTTACAAGGGCCCCTTGAAAAACTAGTGTGATGCATGATAGCTATGTTAGCATGAAAGATATGTGAAGAGTAAAGCCCCGCCGGGGCAGGAATCGAGGTAGAACAATGGCAGAGTCAATGAAAGGCCTGAAAAGGACACACCGCTGCGGAGAGCTTTCTGTGGCAAATGTAGGTGAGGTTGTCACCGTTATGGGCTGGGTACAGAAGCAACGCAATAAAGGCGGTATTATTTTTGTGGATTTGAGAGACCGTGCAGGTATTTTGCAGGTTATTTTTGAGGAGAGCGATTGCGGAAGCGAGAATTTCGCCAAAGCTGAGAAGCTGCGCAGTGAGTTCGTAGTTGCGGTTGTGGGTAAGGTGGAGAAGCGTTCCGGTGCCGTGAATGAGAACCTGGCTACCGGTGAGATTGAAGTGCGTGCTACACAGGTGCGCATTCTGTCCGAGGCGGAGACACCGCCCTTCCCCATTGAGGCAGATTCCAAGACCAAGGAGGAGCTGCGTCTGAAATATCGTTACTTGGATTTGCGCAGACCTGATTTGCAGAGAAATCTGATTTTGAGAAGCAGTATTGTGAATACCATTCGTAATTTCCTGAGTAACGATGGCTTTTTGGAGATTGAGACTCCGATTCTGCAGAAGTCTACTCCAGAGGGTGCGAGAGATTATCTGGTGCCCAGCCGTGTGCATCCCGGCTCCTTCTATGCGTTGCCCCAGTCTCCCCAGCTGTTCAAGCAGCTGCTGATGTGCTCCGGTTATGACAGATATTTCCAGGTAGCTAAGTGCTTCCGTGACGAGGACCTTCGCGCGGACAGACAGCCTGAGTTTACCCAGGTGGATATGGAGATGTCCTTTGTGGACGTGGATGATGTAATCGAAGTGACTGAGGGAATGATTGCGAAGGTATGTAAGGAGGCAATCGGTCTTGAGGTACAGCTTCCCATTAAGCGTATGACATGGGATGAGGCTATGAACCGTTTCGGTTCGGATAAACCGGATACCCGTTTCGGCATGGAGCTTGTGGATGTATCGGAGGTCGTGGCAGGCTGCGGCTTCGGCGTATTTACCGGAGCGTTGGAGAACGGCGGAAGTGTGAGAGGTATCAATGTTAAGGGACAGGCAGAGATGCCCAGAAAGAAAATAGATGCGCTGGTTGAGTTCGCTAAAGGATACGGGGCAAAGGGTCTGGCATATCTTTGTGTCATGCCTGACGGAACCTACAAATCCTCTTTCGCTAAATTCATGACAGAGGACGAGTTGAAGGCTCTGGTAGAGAAGATGGACGGACAGCCGGGAGATTTGCTGCTCTTTGCTGCGGATAAGCTTAAAATTGTATGGTCTGTGCTTGGTGCACTTCGTTGTGAGCTGGCAAAACAGCTGGAATTAATAGATAATGACAGATTTGATTTCCTGTGGGTGACAGAGTTCCCTCTTCTGGAGTGGAGCGAGGAGGAGAATCGTTTCGTTGCTATGCATCATCCCTTCACCATGCCTATGGAGGAGGATTTGGAGTTGCTCGATACCGACCCCGGTAAGGTGCGTGCAAAGGCATATGATATCGTGCTGAATGGTGTTGAGCTGGGCGGCGGCAGCGTGCGTATTTTCCAGGATGATATTCAGGAGAAGATGTTTGAGACGCTGGGCTTTACCAAGGAACAGGCCTGGGACAGATTCGGTTTTCTGCTCAGTGCATTTAAGTATGGCGTTCCGCCTCATGCAGGTCTGGCGATAGGTCTGGACCGTTTCGTCATGTTGCTTGTGAAGGCTGAGAGTATCCGTGAGGTGATTGCATTCCCGAAGGTGAAGGATGCTTCTTGTCTGATGACCAACGCGCCTGATGTGGTAGATGAAGTGCAGCTGGATGAATTGTACCTCATTTGCAAGCCGGTGGAGAGCACGGAAGAATAAGTAAGGTATATTGGGCTGCCATGGTGTGAACACTGTGACAGCTTCAATGTTTTATAAGTTCAGAAACGGATGGAGAATCAGAATGAGAGATATCAGGTATCTTCTTTCCATCACAGAATTATTGGAGGGCGTATCGGCGGAACAACTTCGGGAGGAAGCCTGCCGGAGGCTTGACACAGAGCGTAGGAGAAAGCTGGAAGGTGCAAAATCCGGCAGAAGGTATGCGGAGGCTCTGGGTGCGGGACTTTTGCTGCAGCTGGGCTTGCAGGAATACAAAAAGGGATACAAAAAGGAATACAAAGGTAGTCAGGAGCATGCAGACGATGCCCGGGAGTCCATACGGCAGTTTACGGTATCGCAGATACTGTCTAAGCTGCATGAAACTGTGGAAGCGGAATATACATATGGGGAGAAGGGAAAGCCTTACTTTAAGGAGGAACCGGTATATTTCAGTCTGTCCCATTCGGGGGATTATGTTTTTGGAGTGTTTTCCGAGCGGGAGATAGGGGCGGATATTCAGTATGAGAAGCCGGACTACAGTGAGCGTATTGTGAGTCGTTTTTTCACAGAGAAGGAACAAAAGCTGTGGCAGGGCTGTTCCGACAAGGAGGCTCGAAGAAGGTTGTTTTATAAGCTGTGGACAAGGAAGGAAGCGTATGGGAAGCTGACCGGTGACGGAATCGTTGCAGGGTTACAGACGGATGAGCCGAATGATATTCTCTGGGAGGACTATGAAGTCTCGGAGAATTATTGGATTGCTATCTGCAGATGGGCGAAAAAGGAGTAGGATTTCACTATGAAGAGATTATTGATTTATCTGAAGGATTATAAAAAGGAAACAGTTCTGGCACCGCTTTTTAAGCTGCTTGAGGCGTTCTTTGAGCTGATGGTTCCCCTGGTCATGGCAAATATCATTGACCACGGTATCGGTGATGGAGACAGGGGCTATATCGGTAAGATGGGTCTGTGTCTGGTGGTGTTGGCTGTGGTAGGTCTGGTGTCCTCTATTACGGCGCAATTCTTTGCGGCGAAGGCGGCAGTGGGCTTTTCCACAAAGCTGCGCCAGGCGCTGTTTGACCATATTCAGGACTTAAGCTTCACCAATATAGACCGGGCAGGAACCTCCACCATGATTACCCGTATGACCAGTGATATCAATCAGCTGCAGTCGGGAGTGAATATGGTACTGCGTCTGTTCCTGCGCTCTCCGATTATCGTATTCGGTGCCATGATTATGGCGTTCACCATAGATGTGAAGAGTGCGTTGGTCTTTGTGGTGGCGATTCCGCTGATGGCAGTGGTGGTATTCGGCATTATGCTGTGGACTATGCCGCTGTACAAGAAGGTACAGGCAGGTCTTGATAAGGTGCTGGGCATCACCAGAGAGAATTTGACCGGTGTGCGTGTCATCCGTGCATTTCATCAGGAGGAGACGGAGGAAGAGCGCTTCCGGGAAAGCAACCGGACCCTTGCAGCCCTTCAGATGTTTGTGGGCAAAATTAGTGCAGTCATGAATCCCATGACCTATATTATTGTGAACGGAGCAATCATAGCGTTAATTTATATCGGCGCCATTCAGGTGAATGTAGGCAATTTAAGCCAGGGTGAAGTAGTTGCGATTATTAACTATATGTCACAGATTCTGGTGGAGCTTGTCAAGCTGGCGAATCTGATTATTCTGATCACCAAGGCGTTGGCAAGTGCAGACCGTGTGGCTTCCGTGTTTGAGATTACAAATGACACAGCAGAGACCGTCACAGTGTCAGTGGAGAGTTCTAAGGAGGTTTCTGCGGATAATGGTGGGAACCGGACGACGGAAAATGTTCCCTACCTTTCCTTCGAGCACGTCTCCCTCACCTATCGGGGGGCAGGTGCTGAGACCCTGCATGATATTCATTTCCGGGTAAATAAAGGGGACACCGTGGGGATTATCGGCGGCACCGGTTCCGGTAAGACCTCTCTGGTGAATCTGATTCCGGGCTTTTATCCTGTGACAGAGGGTGAGATTCTGCTGGAGGGCAAAAATATTAAGGATATGTCAGAGGATGCATTGCGCAACCGCATTGGTGTGGTTCCGCAGAAAGCAGTGTTGTTCAAGGGAACGATTCGCAGCAACCTGCAATGGGGCAAACCGGATGCCACGGATGAAGAAATGTGGCAGGCCATTGAGCTTGCCCAGGCGAAGGAGGTGGTGGAAGGCAAGAGCGGAATGCTGGATGCGGAGATTACGCAGAATGGTAAGAATCTGTCCGGCGGACAGAGACAGCGTCTTACCATTGCCAGAGCCTTGGTGCGTCAGCCGGAGATTTTGATTTTGGATGACAGCGCTTCTGCACTGGATTATGCTACGGATGCTAAGCTTCGTGCAGCCCTTCGCACTTTAGAGGAGAAGACGACTACCTTTATCGTGTCTCAGAGGGCATCCACCATTATGCATGCGGACCGGATTATCGTACTGGATGACGGTGAGATGGCCGGTGCGGGCACTCATGAGGAGCTCCTTAAAAATTGTACGGTTTATCAGGAGATTTATTATTCACAGTATCCCAAGGAAGGAGGTAAGTAAGGATGAGCCAAAAGGAAACCTGGAATAAGGTATTGAAATATATCAAAAAATATCGCCTGGCAGTTCTGCTGTCCATCCTGTTGGCAGCGGTCACGGTGGTCCTTACTCTCTATATCCCCATACTGACCGGTGATGCGGTGGATTTGATTGTGGATAAAGGACTGGTGGATATGCCGGGAATCTTCGCCATTATGAAGCAGATTGGCATTGTCATGCTGATTACGGCAATCGCCCAGTGGGTGATGAATACCTGCAATAATTACATTACTTATCACGTGGTACAGGATATCAGGGAGGATGCCTTCCATAAGCTGGAGATACTTCCCTTAAAGTATCTGGATACGCATGCCTACGGGGATGTGGTGAGCCGTGTCATTGCAGATGTGGACACCTTTGCGGATGGTCTTTTGATGGGCTTTACCCAGCTGTTTACGGGTGTGCTGACCATCGTGGGCACGCTGGGCTTTATGCTGATGACAAATGTTCCGATTACACTTGTGGTAGTGTGTATCACACCGGTCTCTTTTCTGGTAGCACGTTTCATTGCCACCAGAACCTATAGGATGTTCAAGGAACAGTCGGAGACCAGAGGAGAGCAGACCTCACTGATTGAGGAGATGGTGGGCAATCTGAAGATTGTAAAGACCTTTTCCCGCGAGGAGGCTGTGAAGGAGCAGTTTGGAGAGATTAACGACAGATTACAGAAATGCTCTCTGAAAGCTATTTTTTTCTCCTCCCTTACCAACCCTTCCACCCGTTTTGTCAACAGTCTTGTGTATGCGGGTGTGGGGATTTTCGGCGCGTTTCTGGCAATCAGAGGCGGCATCAGCGTAGGACGCCTGTCCTGTTTTTTGAGCTATGCGAATCAGTATACCAAGCCCTTTAATGAAATATCGGGTGTGGTGACAGAGCTGCAGAATGCCCTTGTCTGCGCGGGACGTATCTTTGACCTGATAGAGGAGGAGCCTCAGATTCCCGATGCAGAGGACAGCAGGGTGCTGGAAAAGGCGCAGGGCAACGTAGAGCTTACCAATGTGGAGTTTCAATATGTTCCTGAGAAGAAGCTGATCCAAGACTTTAATCTGAAAGTAAAACCGGGACAGAGAGTGGCGATTGTAGGACCGACCGGATGCGGTAAGACTACGGTCATCAATCTGCTGATGCGTTTTTATGATGTGCAGGAAGGAAGTATCAGGGTGGATGGTACAGACATCAGGAATATCACGAGAGGCAGCCTGAGAACCAATTATGGTATGGTGCTGCAGGAGACCTGGCTGAGAGCGGGTACCATTCGTGACAATATCCGTATGGGCAAACCGGAGGCCACGGAGGAGGAAGTGATTGCAGCGGCAAAGGCTTCCCATGCACACAGCTTTATCAAACGTCTGCCTCAGGGCTATGATACAGTGATTACCGAGGATGGCGGAAGTCTTTCTCAGGGTCAGAAGCAGCTTTTGTGTATTGCAAGAGTCATGCTGTGTCTGCCGCCCATGCTGATATTGGACGAGGCAACCTCTTCCATCGATACCCGCACAGAAATGAAGATTCAGAGCGCCTTTGCCAGAATGATGAAGGGCAGAACCAGCTTTATTGTGGCCCATCGTCTGTCCACCATACAGGAGGCGGATGTGATTCTGGTGATGAAGGACGGCAATATTATCGAGCAGGGTAATCACGAGAGCCTGCTGGCACAGGGCGGATTCTATGCGAATCTGTA
>CAZPRB010000044.1:14138-16803 GCA_964588645.1 uncultured Acetatifactor sp.
CTGGCAATCGGCAGCATTCTGGAACAGAATGGAATTGATGTATATTACACCAGAACCTCTGACATTTATGAATCACCTTATCAGAAGGCTACGGAGGGAAATGAAGTAGGAGCGGATTATTTCGTATCCATTCACCGCAACTCCAGCCCCTATCCGAATCAGTATTCCGGTGTAGAGACGCTGGTCTACAATCAGTATGGAGAGGCGGCACGACTGGCATATCATATCAATGCCCGGCTGGAACAGATAGGATTTCTCAATCTGGGTGTGAATGAACGTCCCAATCTGGTGGTATTGAACAGCACACAGATGCCTGCGGTGCTGGTGGAGGTGGGCTTCATCAATACGGATGCGGATAATGCCTTATTTGACGAGAGGTTTGACGATATTGCCGGTGCCATTGCGGACGGAATCATACAGACCGTAAGGGAATAATGGAAAAATGAAATTTTGGTATGTGGCTTTGTATCCGGGAATTTCATGTGAAATAAACATGTCCTTTCTGTATGAGAGATCGGGATTGCTGGTGGGAGGTGTACTGCTTGTAGCCATGATAACTTGGAACGGCTTTCGTTGGCTTCGTAACACAGTTCACAGGACTGCAGCTTGCGATGGGAGCCGGTGTTTTATGGTTTATTGGGCTGTCTGTGGCATTTGGTTTGCTCCGCAAGCAGAGTGTGACAGCGTAGAAAGTATAAAGGAATTAGGGGTGGTCGGTTCAACTGAAAACTTTACATAAATTTTACGTTAGGTGGTTACAAATTTTACATAAGTAGGCTATGATTAGTCTGTTGACGAATGATTATGTAAAAAGAGAGGAAACCACAATGGATTTTTTTGATTTTCTTACGATGGTGGGAGGCTTAGCGCTTTTCCTGTATGGAATGAATGTTTTGGGAGACGGATTGTCCCAGGCTTCCGGCGGACGAATGGAGAAGATTCTGGAGAAGCTGACCAGCAGTCCCATCAAGGCAGTGTTGGTAGGAGCAGGCGTGACGGCAGTGATTCAGTCCTCCTCCGCCACCACGGTTATGGTGGTGGGCTTTGTTAACTCGGGCATTATGAAGCTGCAGCAGGCAGTGGGGGTTATCATGGGTGCCAATATCGGTACCACAGCGACCTCCTGGATTTTGAGCCTTGCAGGAATTGACAGCTCCTCCTTCTGGATTCAGCTGCTCAAGCCCACCTCTTTTTCCCCGGTTCTCGCGATTATCGGTGTGGGAATCCTTTTATTTTCCAAGAAAGAGAAGTTAAAAAATGTTGCGACTATCATGGTTGGTTTTGCAGTTTTGATGTTCGGAATGGATACCATGAGCACCGCGGTGGAAGGCTTGAAGGATGTGCCGGAGTTTACCAGCATTCTGCTGCAATTCTCCAATCCTGTTTTGGGAATGCTGGCAGGTCTTGTGCTGACTGCGATTATACAGTCCTCCTCCGCGTCTGTCGGCATTCTGCAGGCGCTTTGTATGACGGGAGCAGTGCCCTTTAGCGCAGCACTTCCGATTATTATGGGACAGAATATCGGCACCTGTGTGACGGCTATGCTTTCCGCTATCGGTGCCAGCAAGAATGCGAAGAGAACAGCGCTGATTCATTTGTATTTTAATCTGATTGGCACCATAGTGTTTATGCTTGTATTCTATGCAATCAATGCAGTGATTCCCTTCGGTTTCCTGCAGGATGCTGCAACGCCGGTGGGAATAGCAACAGTGCACAGCGTCTTTAATGTGACAGCGACGATTCTGTGGTTCCCGTTCACCAAATTCCTTGTAAAGCTGGCAACCATCTCCGTCAAGGAGGAGGAGCAGGAGGAAATCATCGGAGAGGACAGAGCATTGAACCTGTTGGATGTGCGATTCCTGGATACCCCCTCCGTGGCTGTGGAGCAGAGCCGTAATGTGGCTGTGACCATGGCAGGACTGGCAGAGGATGCTATGAATCTGTCCATGGAGCTGTTGAGTGCCTATGAGGAGGAAAAAGCCAATCGGGTTGTGGAATTAGAGAGCATGGTGGACCGCTTTGAGGATGAATTGGGAAGCTATCTTGTCAAGGTCAGCTCCAGAAATCTTTCCGAGAAGGACAGCCATACCTTAAATACCCTCCTGCATTGTATCGGAGATTTTGAAAGGATTTCCGACCACGCGCGCAATATCAAGGAGGCTGCGCAGGAGATGTACGAGAAGGGCTTACAGTTCTCTGAGAAAGCACAGGCTGAGCTTACTGTGATGCAGAAGGCCATTCATGATATCCTGAAGATAACCATGCTGAGCTTCCGGGAGGAGGATTTGAAGCTTGCCACACAGGTAGAGCCTTTGGAAGAGGTGGTGGATGAGCTGAGTATGGATATGAAGCAGCGGCATATTAAACGTCTCCGCAAGGGGAAATGTACGATTGAGCTTGGATTTATTCTGTCTGATATATCAACAGATTTTGAAAGAGTATCCGACCACTGCTCCAATATCGCAGTCTGTCTGCTGGAGGTCAGTGAGGATGGATTTGATACACATGCTTATATGGATGAGCTGAAGCAGGAGAACAATATTGATTTCAAGGGCAAGGTATTGGCATACAGGGAGCGATACAGTTTGCCGTAAAAAGGTCAGAGTGTTGAATCAGCTTATGAAGCTGCGGGAATGTACGGAAGGGATGGAGCTATGGCATTAAT
>CAZPRB010000045.1:0-5203 GCA_964588645.1 uncultured Acetatifactor sp.
TCATTTAGTGGGGTTCCGGGGCTTCCGAGCCGGTCCGGTTTCCCTACTAAATGAAGTTTTTCTTCGTTTAGTAGGGGGCAGAGGCTTTCTTTCCCCCTACTAGATGCTGTTTTTCTTTATTTAGTGGGGTTCCGGGGCTTCCGAGCCGGTCCGGTTTCCCTACTAAATGAAGTTTTTCTTCGTTTAGTAGGGGGCAGCCAAAGGAAATGCTTCCCTCTCAACGGAAATGCTTCTTCCTGTTCTTCCGTACATCATCGCATGCCCTGCTCCGGCATTGTACACAAATATCAACGGAAGATATGCATATATCTATCTCGCGAAAAGATACTCCAACGCATCCTGCACGGTACCTACACCCACAATCTTCATTCCGCTGTTCTTCCTGCATTCCTCGGCGCACACCTCCGGCAGGATACAGGTCTCAAAGCCCAGCTTCTCAGCCTCGGCCACACGCTGTTTTGCCATGCTGACAGCCCGGACCTCACCGCTTAATCCCACTTCCCCGAATGCCACAAGCTTAGAGCTGAGAGCTGTATTGCGGAAGCTGGAAATGATGGCCAGCACAATTCCCAAATCAATGGCCGGTTCCATAATCTTCATACCGCCCGTGATATTCACATAGGCATCACATCCCGACAGCTGAATGCCGGAACGCTTCTCCAACACCGCCATCAACAGATTTACACGATTGAAATCCGTGCCCGTAGTCTGTCTTCTGGGCATTCCGAAATTACTGTGGCACACCAATGCCTGAATCTCTATCAGCAGGGGTCTGGTGCCCTCCATGGAGCAGGCCACCACAGAGCCGCTGGCATCCTCCGGGCGACCGTTCAGCATAAATTCGGAAGGATTTGCCACCTCCACAAGTCCCTCTTCTCTCATCTCGAATACACCGATTTCGTTGGTGGAGCCGAAACGATTCTTCACCCCTCTGAGTATCCGGTAGGAGGCATGCCTGTCTCCCTCAAAATAAAGCACAGTGTCCACCATATGCTCCAAAACTCTGGGACCTGCCACGGTCCCCTCCTTAGTCACATGCCCTACGATAAAAATAGAAACACCGAGTCCTTTTGCCAGTTGCAGGAAAACCCCTGTGGACTCTCGCACCTGAGACACGCTGCCCGGGGCTGCAGACACGGCATCATTGTACATGGTTTGAATAGAATCAATGATTACCACCTCAGGCTTCTGCTGTCTGATAACCTCCTCAATGGTACCAAGAGCAGTCTCGCACAGAAGCAACATATTGTCATGAAAGCTTCCGATACGGTCCGCACGCATCTTAATCTGCACCTGAGATTCCTCACCGGATATGTACAGTACCTTATGCCCCATAGCGGCCAGATTCCGGCATACCTGCAAAAGCAACGTCGATTTACCGATACCCGGATCTCCTCCCACCAAGGTCAATGAGCCCTGCACAATACCTCCGCCCAACACTCTGTCAAGCTCTGCAATGCCGGTCAGCACCTTATTCTCTTCCTTGATACTTATCTTGGCCAAAATACTGGGTTCCGCCTTCTCCGTCGTCCGTCTCAGTGCACCCCCGGCATTCTTCATATCAGCCTTCTTCACCGTCTCTTCCACAAAGGAGTTCCACTCCTTACAGCCGGGACACTGCCCCATCCATTTAGAGGACTCATACCCGCAATTCTGACAGTAAAAAATAGTCGCCGTTTTTCCTTTCGCCATTCCACCCATACCTCACAAAAACTTCCTATAATATAAAATAGTCCCTTGGCGGGGAGGTCTCCCCGCCGTCAGGACCGTTTAAACCTGTTCTACCTTTACAGCTACCTCTCCGACACCTGCCAACTCCACACTCAAGCTGAGTTTCCCGCCAAGTCCGGTCTTCATGGTACCTGTGCTTGCACCGTCTATGAATACCTCATATTCCGTATCATCGGTAAGTCCGATGGTAATCTGTGCATCCTCATCACCTTCTACAGTGAATTCCACACCATTTTCCTTCTCATTGAAATTCAAAACACTGGTGCCGGGAACGGATTCATACAGGAACAAACCGTTTTTCTCCAGCTTTGTGATTTCATTGTAGGTCTTCACTTTCAGCAAATCTCCCGCATGTGCGAAATCCTCTACCTTAGCCTTTTGCGCCAGCTTGTGATTACCGAAACTGATTGCACCGGAAGCTTCGCTGCGGAGCAATTCTTCTACTACTGCCATCTGTCTGTCCTCCTGATAGTTTGTAGTTATAGTATAATATAAAACATACCTTTTTTCTACAAAATCTTTTATTTTTTCACCGTAAATGTAACCCTGTCATTCTTGTAGCCGGCAGACACCTTATCACCCGGTACCACCTTCTTCATCAGAATCTCCTCCGCCAAGGCATCCTCAACCACAGACTGGATTGCTCTCTTGAGCGGTCTGGCTCCCATCTTGTTATCTGCATATTTTGCAATCAGATGCTCCTTCAGGGCAGGCGTGATGCTGAGCTGAATATCCAGCTGGTTCTCGCATCTCTTATAGAGATTGGATGCCAACAGGTTGACAATCTGTTTCATATTCTCATTGTTCAACTGATGGAACACAATGATATCATCAATACGATTGATAAATTCCGGCTTGAAGTTCCTCTTTACTTCCTCCATCACCCCGGACTTCATCCTTTCATAATCCTTTTTCTCATTATTTTCCGCAGCAAAGCCAAGATTCTTAGGATCCACAATCCGCTGTGCACCGGCATTGGAGGTCATAATCAGAATGGTATTCTTGAAGCTTACCTTTCTGCCCTTAGAGTCTGTAATGTGTCCGTCATCCAACACCTGCAACAGAATATTGAACACATCCGGATGTGCCTTTTCTATTTCATCAAAAAGCACTACGGAATAGGGATTGCGACGAACCTTCTCACTGAGCTGACCGCCTTCATCAAAGCCCACATATCCCGGCGGTGAACCAATCATCTTGGATACGGAGTGTCCCTCCATGTATTCAGACATATCCACACGAATCATTGCATCCTCAGAACCAAACATCGCCTCTGCCAACGCCTTACTCAGTTCTGTCTTTCCCACTCCGGTAGGTCCCAAAAACAGGAAGGAGCCAATGGGTCTGTTGGGGTCCTTCAGTCCCACTCTTCCTCTACGCATGGCTTTGGCAACAGCACTTACCGCTTCCTCCTGACCGATGACCCGCTTATGCAGAATACTTTCCAGCTTGAGAAGTCTCTCACTCTCCTTCTCAGCCAGCTTCTGAACCGGAATCTTGGTCCACATAGCCACAACTTCCGCAATCTCGCTCTCTCCGATTTGATAGCTGAGCTGTTCTTCCTTATCTAACCGGCGTTTCTGCATACGCTCATATTTCTTGACCAACTGATCCTGATTATTCTTGATTTCAACCGCCTGCGAGAAAGCTTCCATACGAATGGAACGCTCTATCTGCAAATCCATTTTCTTGATTTGCTCCAGAATTTCTTTCTGTTTATCCGGAATATCTGTCGCCTTCAATCTGGCACTTGCCGCCGCCTCATCAATCAGGTCGATTGCCTTATCCGGGAGATTTCTGTCATTAATATATCTGCCTGAAAGTCTGACTGCTGCTTCCAGGGCTTCCTGCGTAATCTTAACCTTATGGTGCTCTTCGTACCTTCCCTTGATGCCCTCCAAAATACGGATTGCCTCTTCCTCTGTGGGTTCCTCCACATTCACCGGCTGAAAACGTCGCTCCAAAGCGGCATCCTTCTCCACATATTTCCGATACTCTGCAATGGTGGTGGCACCGATTAACTGAATCTCCCCTCTGGCAAGGGAAGGCTTCAAAATATTGGAAGCGTCAATTGCACCCTCTGCACCGCCCGCTCCGATAATCGTATGAAGTTCATCCAGGAAAAGAATCACATTGCCATCATCAATCACTTCTTTAATGACCTTCTTGATGCGTTCTTCGAACTCACCCCTGTACTTACTTCCCGCTACCATACCGGACAAATCCAGTGTCAACACTCTCTTATTCTGCACTGTAAAAGGAACATCTCCTGATGCGATACGTAATGCCAGGCCTTCCACAACGGCAGTCTTACCGACACCGGGTTCCCCGATCAAACAGGGGTTGTTCTTAGTTCTTCTGCTGAGAATCTGTACTACGCGACGGATTTCGTCTTCTCTGCCCACAACAGGGTCCAGCTTTCCTTCCTTCGCCAATGCCGTGAGGTCACGACTGTATTGCGCTAAAGTGGACGCTTTCCCTTTTCCGGAGACTCTTTTGCCCAAATCCTCTTTGTAGAGATTTCCATCCTGACCGATGGCAAGCAGAGTTTCCATATATACCTTCTGCACATTGACATTTAAGGTATTCAGCAAACGCACTGCAACATTTTCACCCTCTTTAATCAAACCAAGAAGGATATGTTCTGTTCCGGTCTGACTTTGACCGAATCGCTCAGCTTGTCTGTGTGCCTCCTCCAGAACCTTCATTGCCCTTGGGGAATAGCCCTCTCTCTCCATAACGGCTACGCCCTTGTCAAAAGCAATCAAATCCCGAATCATGTCTAACACCTTAGAGACCTCTGCTCCATTCTCTGCCAGCACCTTGGCTGCCACACCATTTTTCTCTTTCAGCAGACCCACCAAAATGTGTTCCGTACCGATATAGCCCTGTTTCAGATTTCTTGCACATCTGGACGCCTGAGAAAGCGCTGCCTGTGCGTTATCCGTAAATCGTGACTGCATTATTTCAGCCCTCCATAATCTTCATATATTTCGTCAATCAGCGCATGAATCTCCTCTTTGGAAATATTCTTACAGCTGCTCTTTGCAAGTATGACCTGAAGCTCCCGCTTCAATTCCTCAAGAATATGCATCCGGTTCGTATCAATGGCGATAACAGCGCCCTTCCTTCGGTCAACCTTCACATAGCCCTCCTGCTTCAGTACAGTATACGCTTTATTCACTGTATGCATATTAATACCGATTGTATCAGCCAGCTGACGCACACTCGGGAGGGAATCTCCTTCCCGGAACTGCGAAGTGGCTATCCCCATGATAATCTGATTGCGAAGCTGCAGATAAAGAGCTTCATCACTGTTAAAATCAATTTCAATTATCATACAAGATATCCTCCTTCCGCGCAGATTTGCGAATGCAAGCATTCGGCATCTGCCTTTCCTCGTTTCTGTCTTTCTTCCGCAGAACCAAACTCGTAAATTCTTCGAATTTCCGAGTTTCAGTCCTTCTTCCGC
>CAZPRB010000045.1:5303-16616 GCA_964588645.1 uncultured Acetatifactor sp.
CGTTCTGTGCGGGTGCTCCGGCGGGACGTTGTCCGTTCTGTGCGGGTGCTCCGGCAGGGCGCTGTCCGTTCTGTGCGGGTGCTCCGGCAGGGCGCTGTCCGTTCTGCATGGGTGTTCCGGCAGGTCTTGCTCCGGCAGGCCGTCTGTCCGTTCCCACGGTATGCATCACTTTTTGGTTTGCAGGCCTGTCTGCCGTACGTCTTCTGAGAGCTTCTTTCTCCACCTGATTGAAGTAAGCAGAATCTGCCATGTCCTTCATCTTATATATCAGATATGCAACTGCTGCGCCGAGACCTACCACCAGGAATACCAAAATTACAATCCAAACCTTCTGGGACTTGTTCTTGCCCTGTGCCTGTTCCAGTACCTTCTGATTGTTCTCCACTGTATTGAAAATATTGTCGATATCATAGGTTTCCGGAGTTACATTATTAATCAGATACCACTTGCCGTCAATTCTCTGGGTGTCCCAATCCTTGGTCTCCACCACCGGTTCAGCCGGTGTCTGGGATTCCTGAGGGAGCTCCTCTTCGGGTGTTGTTGCAGGGTCGCCGGTAGCAGGAACCAGTTCTCCTGATAAAGCCACATAATCAGAACGGATAAAACCGGTTACCTCCGCGCCATTGGACAAGAAGTTAACCTGATACCACACTTTACCGTCAGTACCGTTAGCCTGTCCTGTCACGGTCAAAGCCAAACCACTCTGTGCCATGGTCACAATCTGACTTCCCGTGGAAGCATTGGAACGGACGCGAACCGACTGGCTGCCCGTCACGCTGGCGCTCATGGGCTCCACTGCGGTCACTTCCGCCATGTTTTCATTGGTATTCACCGTAGTAGTATTCGTCGTCTCCGCCGGAGTTGCCGGTGCAGAGGGGGCTGTCGAACCGGTAGGAGGTGTGGTTCCGTCCGTAATCTCTACCAGATCAGAACGGATGTATCCTAAAGTGTCAGCATTCACGAACACCTGATACCAGACCATGTTGTCACTGCCGGTAACCTGATGATTGATTGTCACACTGTCACCCTGCAGTGCACTGCCCAATGTCTCACTGCTCGTGCTTGCCTCCTTACGGATTTTTGCACTGGCTGCTTTTACCTTGCCCTGACTCTGTGCGTTACTCACAAAGGAGAACGGACCTGCCAGAACCACCAATGCCAAAACCAGCACAAAGGAGGATGTTGCAGTAATCAACTTCAATCCCCAATTGAATTCTTTTGTTCTCTTCATATGCTCTTCCTTCCTGCTAAACCAATTAGCTGTAACCTTAAGCTGCCCCTTTACGCCTCATCTATTGCCTTACCGATATCGTGACGCATATATTTATTCTCAAAAGTAATCCACTCCGTTGCCGCATACGCATTGGCTCTGGCTTCCTTTAAGTCCTTACCTGTAGCCGTCACACCAAGCACACGGCCGCCATTGGTGACAATTCCCTTGTCAGTCTGTTTCGTACCTGCATGGAAGCAGTAGTAACCTTCCTCATGCTCAAAGTGCTCCAGACCTTCAATCACAAAGCCCTTCTCATAGGATACCGGATATCCTTCACTGGCAAGCACCACACATACAGCTGCGTTATCCTCAAACTGTAAGTCAATTTTGTCCAGGGTACCATCAATACAAGCATCTATTACATCTATAATGTCATTCTTCATTCTGCAGAGCACTACCTGTGTCTCAGGGTCACCGAATCTGGCATTGTACTCCAACACTCTGGGTCCCTTGGGTGTCAACATCAGTCCAAAGAAAATGATTCCCTTAAACTCTCTGCCTTCCGCTGCCATGGCATCCACCGTTGCCTGATAAATGTACTGTTTACAGAACGCGTCCACTTCCTCTGTGTAGAAGGGGCTGGGGGAAAAGGTTCCCATTCCGCCGGTATTCAAACCCCGGTCACCGTCCAGCGCACGCTTGTGGTCCTGCGCGGAGGTCATGGTCTTAATGGTCTTGCCGTCCACAAAGGACAGTACAGATACCTCACGACCTGTCATGAATTCCTCAATTACCATGCGGTTACCTGCACTTCCGAAATGCTTATCCAGCATGATTTCCTTCACACCTGCCTTCGCCTCTTCCAGGGTATTGCAAATCAACACACCCTTTCCCAGAGCCAGGCCGTCTGCCTTTAGTACAATGGGCATCTCAGCGGTCTCCAGATAGGCAAGTGCTTTGTCAGGGTCATCAAAGGTCTCATATGCTGCCGTAGGAATGTTATATTTCTTCATTAAATCCTTGGAGAATGCTTTGCTGCCTTCCAAAATAGCAGCGTTTGCTCTGGGACCGAACACTCTCAACCCCGCAGCCTCTAAGACATCCACCAGACCGCCTACCAAAGGGTCATCCGGTGCCACAAATACCAAATCCACAGCCTTCTCCTTTGCATAAGCAGCTATCTTCTCAAAGTCCATAACACCGATAGATGGCTCACACTCTGCAATTTGTGCAATTCCCGCATTACCGGGCACACAGTAGAGCTTGTCCACTCTCTTACTTTTCTTCATGCTGACTGCAATAGCGTGCTCTCTTCCGCCGCCACCTACGATTAATACTTTCATTGTCTGATTTACCTTTCTTTCTGTTCAAGCATCTGTCAATTGTCGTTTTCTAACAGTGCACCACATGTCCTTCTTTTACACAGATACGTCCGTTGGCAATATCGTCAATTGCCTTGGGAAGCAGAATCCACTCTGCCTGCTCCATGACACGGCGCTGTAAAATCTCAGGGGTATCCCCCTCCTCCACCATTACCGCTTTCTGTGCAATGATGGGACCTTCGTCCATTCCTTCATTGACGAAATGTACTGTTGCACCTGTGACCTTGACGCCACGCTCCAGTGCTTTCTCATGAACCTTCAGGCCATAATATCCCACACCGCAGAAGGAGGGAATCAAAGAAGGATGAATATTGATGATGCGATTGCTGTATTTCTTTACCATAAGCTCCGGAATCGCTACCAGGAAGCCTGCCAGCACAATCAAATCCGGTGCAAACCCGTCAATCTCGGCAAGCATTGCCTCGTTAAAGGAAGCCCTGTCTGCGAAATCCTTAGGGGATATGCTGACCGCAGGGATGCCTGCGGCTCTTGCTCTCTCCAGACTCTTGACGGTCTTATTATTACTCAGGACACCCACCAATTCTGCATTGGTGATTGTGCCGTCCTTGACTGCATCGATAATTGCCTGCAAATTGGTTCCGCCGCCGGATACCAGTACCATTACTCTTAGCATAAGGTTACACCCTTCTCTCCTGCCTCGCAGTGTCCTACGATATAGCACTCATCACCGGCTGCCTTGATTGCCTCCATGGTCTTGTCCACATCTGCAGGGTCAACTGCAAGCACCATACCAAGACCCATATTGTAGGTATTGTACATCATATCTTCTGCAATATTTCCGGTCTTCTGCAATAATTTGAAGATAGGGGGAATCTCATAGCTGTCCTTCTTAACCACTGCATTGATACCATCGGGAAGCATTCTGGGAATATTTTCCTGGAAGCCGCCGCCTGTGATATGGCTACAGCCCTTGATGGTAACGCCTGCATTTTTAACAGACTTCAACGCTTTCACATAGATTCTGGTAGGAGCGAGCAGAGCCTCACCCAGAGTCTTACCAAGCTCATCATAATAGGTATTCAGGCTCTCCTTGGTCATCTCGAACACCTTACGAACCAGAGAAAATCCGTTGGAGTGTACGCCGGTAGATGCAATACCAATCAACACGTCGCCATCCTTGATATCGGCACCGGTAATCAGGTCCTTTTCATCAACCACGCCTACTGCAAAGCCGGCCAAATCATACTCATCCTCAGGCATCAGACCGGGATGCTCTGCTGTCTCACCGCCGATCAGCGCACAGCCGGACTGCTTACAGCCTTCAGCTACACCGGATACGATGGTTGCAATCTTCTCAGGATAATTCTTGCCGCATGCGATATAATCCAGGAAGAACAAGGGCTCGCCACCTGCACATGCAACGTCATTCACACACATTGCCACCGCATCAATACCGATGGTATCATGCTTGTCCATCAGAAAAGCCAATTTTACCTTAGTACCGCAGCCGTCCGTACCGGACAGGAGAACAGGGTTCTCCATATCTTTGATTGCAGCCATGGAAAAAGCTCCGGAAAATCCGCCCAATCCGCTCATTACCTCGGGGCGCATGGTTTCCTTCACATGCTTTTTCATCAGCTCTACTGATTTGTATCCTGCTTCAATATCCACTCCAGCTTTCTTGTAATCCATTTCTTTTCTCCTCATTTTATCTTCTTTATTTCTTCATACCTTCCAGATATGCTTTGTATCCGATTTCCTGCAGCTTTGCATCCTTGGCCACCACCTGGTCCTTCAGGCCTGCACTGTAGGCCTTCAGCTTTTCAAGCAGCTCCGAATCGGAGGTTGCCAGAATCTTTGCCGCCAGCAGACCTGCGTTGGCACCACCGTTGATTGCAACAGTAGCAACGGGAATTCCGGAGGGCATCTGTACGATGGAGTACAGGGAATCACGTCCGCCCAGAGATGTGGTATGCATAGGAATACCAATGACGGGCATGGGGAAAATTGCCGCACACATACCGGGAAGATGTGCCGCCATACCTGCACCTGCAATAATCACCTTAAAGCCTTTTGCTTCTGCACTCTTTGCATACTCAAAGAATACATCAGGCTCTCTGTGGGCACTGATAACGGTCATCTCATAAGGGATTCCCAACTCTTCCAAAATATCTGCAGCCTTTGCCATCACAGGCATATCGGAATCGCTGCCCATGACAATGCCAACCTTCGGCATAGCATTCATTTCCATAATGTCCTCCTTTTCATACCTTTTCACAGTATCTATTGTTTCTGAATTTTTGCACTACTATATTTAGTTTACTAGAATTGTAGGTTCGTTGCAATATCTTACAACAAATTTCTTTGTTTTTTTGGTATGTCACACTGCCTGCAGTGTCCTATCCGGCAAAAGGACGATTGAGTTCCTCCGTACCCGGAAGGACGAATCTGCCGTCCCTAATAATCGAAAGCCTCGTTCCGTCCGCCCGCACAGCCGTCAACTCACCCAGCTCATCATAGGGAATGGTAATATCCGTGTGACAGTTAAAATATGCCTGTGAAGGTCTTGTGTCACGCAGCTTAGACACTTCATTATCCTTCGCCACGATTTCCTTGCCGTCCGGATTGAACACCCTGACCTCCTCCGAATGAGAATAGCAGGTGTCGCCCACAGCAAAATGGGGACCCATCTTCTCAGCAATCAGAATGGGAAGCTTGTCTTCCACACCGTATTCTTTTGCCACCACATAGGCAGTGGTATTGGTGCCGATTGCAAACTCTCCCATAGGGAGCGTAGGATGCCGGAAAAAAATATTTTCCTTGATAAAAGCACGGTTTTCCTCTTCCTTTGCAAAATTGTCACAGGTATAATCCCGAATCATACCATTTTCAAACACAATGGTCAGATTCTTGTATTCCAAGCCGTTTAAATAGACGCGGCTCACATGCAGGATGCCGTCCGTTCCCTGCAATACCGGAGAAGTAAACACTTCCCCTACGGGAATATTCACATCTGCCACACAATTTTCGAATATCGTCTCCTTGTCCGGATTGCCCAGGCGATGCAGCTGTACCTTCAGGTCTGTACGGTTGCCGCCTTTTCCCTTAATCTCGCAGAATACTGCCGTATCCAGAGCATCAATCAAGGTCTGCTGAAGCCGCTGATATAAGGTGTAATCCAGGGTATTAATCCTGATAATCTCCCGGAAAAAGTCCTCATAGCTTCCCTGCAGGCTCTCGCAAATCTCCGGCACAGGAAAGGCAATGATTGTGAAGCTTCTCTCCTCTTCCGGGATATAATTGCGCTGCAGCTCTCCCAACCGGGTGCGATACTCCACCCAGAGACTGTTCTGCTCCTCATCCAGTTTCAGACCTTCCGGCTTATTGACGGGTTCAAAGCATCTCTCGCCAAAGGTCTCCACCACAGCAGGTCCCGCGTAGCCTCCCGCTTCCTCCCGGTACTTTTCAAATGCAGTGTGAATCACCTCCAGCTTGCGGTTCACATATGTTTTGTCCAGAATCAGCGCCCTGTCATCCTTATGGTCGAATTCATACTGCCTGTTGGGTGTTCCGCCATAGAATCCCAGCTTATTCAAGGACGGATTATAAAGGAGACTGCTCGCCGCCCTGTATATCACAGGCTTTAAATTTATTTGGTCAAAATTCTCAAGAGCTCGCTTCATCATCCTTTCAAATCCAAGCTGATATCGCACGTCCACCGTCTTTTTCTTCGTCAAGTCCTTATTGCCCAGCACAAATCCCATGCGGTATCCTTCCGTATAGGTGTCCGCCATCGTATTGATGGTCTCCTGCGGAAGCTTCGCCATAAATCTTGCCATCGTCAATTCATTGTCACCCACATACTCCCCATAGGCAAACAGATATCGTTCCGAAGAAAGATTGCTGTTTCGAATGATATTTTCCGCAAAATTCTCCCCGGGCACCACCAGACCCTTGATGCGCTGTTCCTCCGCTACATCCGCATAGTCACTGGCAAACCAGTAAATCATCTGACGAATGGTATCATAAGAGGGCAGCTTCCCATCCTCCTGCCACTCATATACAAATGCCGCATACACCTCCACAAACAGCTCCATACGGATTACCAGTTCAAACAGACGTCCCTCAAAGGTAAATCCAATCAGACTGCGCAGCTCCGCATAGAGAAAGGAAAGAATTCCGCCGAACTCTTCCCCCAACGCCTTTACCGCATAAGCCGGATTGGCGTAGCTCTCCTCATAATGCTCCGGCATAATATCTGCATACAGAGCATGATTTCGCTCTAATAATTCCTCCAAGGACGACTTCCGCAAGCCATCCTCCGCAAGAAACCTTCCGGTCTCCTCGATTTGTAAGAGGAATTTTGCCACAACGGCAAAATAATCTTCAAACGCCTTCGCATCCCCTTCGCTCCAATGCTCCGCGGGAATCTTCCCGATACGCTCCGTTGCCAGCGAAAATCTCTCTTTTAACAATTCCATATCCATCTTGTCATAACCTTTCCGCTCCGGCCATTGGCTCACAGCATACTTCCGAAATAAAGAATCACACTGATGCTTCCCAACGCAACCAGATTCAACACAATTCCCAGCCAGGGAAATAATCTGTAATAGGTCTTGTCACGCACTGTCAGTACGCCCAGAATCAATCCCGTCAGGGAGAAAAGAGTTGCCAGAAGCCCCGTCACACCGTAGCCTGTCGTAGCCGCCCCATCCTGCAGATAGGTCAGATACACCACAATACCGATGGACAGGGTACTGATTGCTCCCAAAATCGTGGACATAATCGCACGCTGGGAATGTCTTTTATTTGTAAACATGTAATTTTTTCTTGCCATAACTGCTCCCTATGCTCCGGCAATCCGCGGAGCCAAGAATCTCACTTGAAAAGGGCACTCCCTTTAGGAAATGCCCGTTTTCTACTCATTTCATGCTTTTGTCAGAACAAAATTTTGGATTTGCTTGCAATCAGCTTCGCACCGCTGATGATAAGCAACACACCCGATGCCACACCCACAACGATTGCAATTGCACCGAGCACAATATTCAAGGCACCTGCGCCACTCATGGTTTTATATGTCTTTTCTTCCATATTTGCCCCTTTCGAATCTATACTTACGCACCATATGTCTCATAGTACTGATCAATAGCTGCCTTTAAGGTATCATCGATATAAACCTGTCCCTTGTAGGGCTTATTATACAGATGCTCCACCACATCCGCCATGGAGACAATCGCATTGGCATCAAAGCCATATTTCTCCTTAATCTCCTCCAAAGCGCTCTTATCACCGCCAAGCCCCTTCTCCATACGGTTCAGGGATACCATAAGTCCGACGATTTCCACATTGGCAGCTCCTCTTACCTTGGGCACGGTCTCTTCCATCGATTTACCGGAGGTTGTAACATCCTCAATCATAACCACTCTGTCACCATCCTGCAGCTTGCTGCCCAGGAATCCGCCCTTGTCTGCTCCGTGGTCCTTCTCCTCCTTGCGGTCCGAACAGTAGCGTACTTCCTTTCCATATAATTTGCTGTACGCAATAGCTGTTACGACACTGATAGGAATGCCCTTGTAAGCCGGTCCGAACAATACATCAAAATCATCCCCGTAGGTATCATGAATGGCTTTCGCATAATATTCCCCCAGACCCATCAGCTGACTGCCGGTTACATAGGCACCTGCATTCATAAAGAAGGGAGACTTTCTGCCGCTCTTCAACGTAAATTCTCCAAATTTAAGAACCTGACAATCTACCATAAATTCTATAAATTCCTGCTTGTAGCTTTCCATCCTGTTAAAATCCTCCTATTTTCAAGGCTCCCGGCCTTTTGCTTTTGTTAGGAAATTGGTTACTGCACCACTTTTCCATCAGCCACATTGCTTCAAACAAGACATCAAATATCCCATCCATACTATCATAAAATCTTGAATTATTCAACCATTTCAGCACGTCGGATGGTATATTGAAAAATAATGCCATAAAAATGTGATGCAGATTCTGGTATTTTCTTCCCTAAAGCAAGTAATCAACAGCTTAATCTACCTCTAACAACCACTCCACAATATCAAACACTTCAATTCCTTCATATGTGTATTTAGGATGCTTTGTTCTTGCAATAATCATCTTTGGATAGGCATCCTTTATTTGCAGCAGCGGAGAATATTCTCTCTCAAAGGTTTCCGGATTAGATATATTATCGCTTACCTGAATATATATTTTCTCACTACCGCGTTGTGCAACGAAATCAATTTCTTTTTGATAGAGTTTTCCAACATATACTTCATATCCTCTACGCAGAAGCTCTACGCATACGATATTTTCATAAACTCGCCCGTAATCCATGTTTCGACTGCCTAATATAGCATAACGCATTCCGGCATCACACATATAGAACTTATCTGAGGTTTCCAAATATTTCTTACCTCTTATGTCGTATCTCTTGATATCATAGAATATAAATGCATTACATAAATACTTGATATATTTTCCTATGGTCACATGATTTGTCGGCACTTCATTAGCGGTCAAAATATCACTTACTCTATTCGGAGAAGTCAAATTGCTTATATTGTCCATCAGGAACTCACTCAACCGACGGAGCACCTGTGTATCAGGCAAATTATATTTTTGTACTAAATCTCTATTTACAATAGTTTCATATACTTCTTTGATATAAGTTGTTCTATCCAAGTCGGTGTTGTACGCATAGGAACCTGCCAAACCTCCTTTGATAAAATATTCTTCAAACAACTTATCCTTGTCGGTTTGGTCATTATAATATTCACAATACTCCTTAAAGCTGAATGGAAACATGTGAATTTCAATATATCTTCCAGTGAATAGAGTCGCCAAATCAGCACTCAGCAAAAAAGCATTTGAACCGGTTATATAAATATCATATTTGTTTTTTGAATAGAGACTATTAATTGCCAACTCAAAATTTGGACATAACTGTACTTCATCCACAAACAGATAATTCCGCTTTCCCTCATCGTACCTATCTTCCGCATACTTGTGTAAAGCGTGATATTCCTTTATTTCTTCAAATTCCAAATCCATAAAGTCGATAAAGATAATATTAGCGTCTTCAAAATCGCTTTTTAAATAATTAATATAAGCCTGCATCAAATTAGATTTTCCGGAACGTCTGATACCGGTAATAATTTTTATATCAGGAGTATCCTTTAATGCTTTGATTCTTTCTAGATATCTTTCTCTTATAATCGTCTTCACGCCTTCACCGCTTTCGAAACTTTAATTTTTTTGTTGTTTTGAAACTATTTACATTATAACACCATAAGTACTGTTTATTCAATCTTTCACTTTCGTGACATTTGGTATATATCGCGTATACATCAACGCCACATTTTCCATCTACAAAATCTGATTTATCAGCCATGTATCCAACCTGCCTTTGTGTGCATATAATCTGTTACCAATACGAATGGTAAGTTCGACAACACCGAACAGGCAGTCTACAATTTGAGACTAATTTTTCTCTGTCTATGAATTTAGAACAGTAAAAATCCAGTAAAATCAGTACTTCTTGGGATTTCCCAAAAGTTCGGAATCATCGAACAATCCACCCGCAAACGCTTTGCGTTTGTTTAACAGGATACGCCTAAAGTTGCATGAACTTTACGCCACAAAACCGCTGAATGCCCGGGGCATTCACTTTAGGGTTGCCCCTAAAACCCGAATATTGGTCCAAAGAATTAAAAAGACACTGCACTTTCTAATTCATCAATTTGTGCAACAATTCTTTTGATTCATCAGTCAACGAACCTTCCTCTGTAAGAATTGCCGTATCAAGCACTGCCTTGATTGAACTCACCGCAGATACTACTGCGGCAATACTCTTCTTACTCTCAGCACTATATTTAGAATAGTCTAATCCTTCATTCTCCATAATCTCTTCCATCTTAAATTGGAGCGGAAGTAAATATGAATCCAATCGAGTTAAAAGGCTGTAATACATATAACATCTTCTTCTAATAGCGATACACTGTTCTGCACCCACTTCTAGGTCCGCACATACCTCCTCTGCTTTTGCTTTGTTTGCATATGCTTCTTGTAAATTTTTTCCTGCTTTAGCACTTGTTATGATACCCATTACCAAAAGAGCCGGACCCGCTACTAATCCGCCAAGTACAGCTGTTCCCCCTGCCATACCTAGGCCCCCTGCAGCAAGTGAGCCCCCCCCGAAAAATGCTAATGTGGCATTGGATGCCGCCGCTCCACTAAGAGTTGCTATGGCAGTTCCTGTGGATGCAGTTGCAAATGTTGTTGCAGCACTATAAGCACCAAATGCTGCTAGTGCACCACCAGTCACGCCTGCCACACCACCCTCCACTAATGACAGTGAAAACTTTGTCATTGTGGCAAGTTCATCAAACTCTTTCTGGTCAATTTTCAACTTCTTAATCTCTAACAAGCCTTCGGATTCTTTAAAGTCCACATTTTTTATCTTAGAAAACGTCTCAAGGAATCTGTTTATGCCATTGTTTAATACGAATATCTTTAATTCGCCCAAGTCATTTAAAGACGCTCCACATTGTTTTCTCAAAACATCAAGTTTTGTTGCAGCAAGCTCAATTTTATTATTAGCATCATTATTGATACCTTTTGCTTTTATTTGATCATATCCTGCTTTTGCAGTTGCTCCGACCCCAGTAGCTCCCGTGACCGCAGCAATACCAATAAAGAAAATCGGTAATGGCATATTTTTCACCTCTCATTCGCTTAGTTATTATC
>CAZPRB010000046.1:0-16559 GCA_964588645.1 uncultured Acetatifactor sp.
ATTCCATAATAGTAATATCCGTACATCTTTTTCCTCCAATCTATGCCTTGCCCAGCACTTCTCCTACTTCCAGCTTCACTCCAAGAAGGAAATCATGTGTGCTCATGCGTTTCTTCCCTTCCAGCTGCAGCTCCTGAATCTGCAACACGCCGTCTCCCGTGGCTATCTCAAAGCTTTCCTTATTTACTCTTACAACGCTTCCCGGCAGTGCTCCTTTTGCGTATTGCTGTGATGCCTCCGCACTGACAGGCAATGCCTTCCACAGTTTTAACTGTTTCCCTCTGTAAAAGGTATAAGCACTGGGCCATGGATTCATACCGCGAATCAAACGGTCAATCACCAACGCCCCTTCACCGAAATCAATTTCACCCATGCTTTTGCTGATGAGGGACACATGACTGCTCTCCTCTTGATTCTGCTTCTTGGGCGTAAGCCTTCCCGCCTCCAGAAGGGGCAGTGCCTCCACAATCGCTTCCCCGCCCAGCACCATCAGCTTGTCATGCAGGGTCTCAAAGGTATCGTCATCGGCGATGGCAATCACCTTTTTGTACAACATATCTCCGGTATCCACTCCCGCATCCATCTGCATAATAGTGACTCCGGTCTCCTTCTCCCCGTCAATAATCACATGCTGAATTGGGGAGGCTCCTCTGTATTTCGGCAAAAGAGAGGCATGAATATTCAGACATCTGTATCTGGGGATATCCAAAATCTCCTGCGACAGAATCTGTCCGAACGCCGCAACAATATAGATATCCGCCGCGTATTTCTTAAGCTGGTCAATCGCCTCCGGTGTCTTAATTTTTGCCGGTTGGAAAACCGGCAGACCATGGCGAAGCGCACATTCCTTTACCGGCGAAAACTGCAATTCCTTACTTCTCCCTTTGGGCTTGTCCGGCTGGGTGACTACCAGTGTAATCTCATGTCCCGCTTCTATCAATGCCTCCAACGCACCTGCCGCAAAATCAGGTGTTCCCATAAATACAATCTTCATGCTTTACTCTTCCTCTTCGTCATCCTCTTCGTCATAATTTACATCCTGAAGCTCACCCTCTACCTTTTCTACATAGAGATGTCCGTCCAGATGATCCAGCTCATGACAGATTGCCCTTGCCAAAAGTTCTGTTCCTTCCACCTCCACAGGCTTCATATTGACATCCAGGGCAACAGCCTTCACATAATTGGGTCTTGTTACGATACCGGCCTTACCGGGCACACTGAGGCACCCCTCCGAGCCGGTCTGTTCTCCACTGGTCTCCACGATTCTGGGATTAATCAGGATATAGGGATCCTCTCCCGTCACATCGATGACCACGATTCTCTTCAAAATTCCCACCTGCGGAGCTGCAAGCCCCACACCGTTCGCCTCGTACATGGTATCAAGCATGTCCCCTATCAACTCCTTAATCCGGGGTGTCATCTCCGTTACTTCCTTACATTTCTTGGTTAAAACAACATCACCGTATTCTCTGATGTTACGAATTGCCATCGCTATTACCGTTCCTTTCTGTTATATGGTATTCACAGGGTCAAAATCAAATTGCACCGACTCCGTTCCCGGCTGCCATGTCCGCAGCTTCTCCTCCAGTACATCCTTTACCTGTACCAGTCTATCATACTTTTGATGTTTTACATAGAAAACAAATCTAAAAATATCGTTAATTTTTCCGATAGAGGCAGGTGCCGGTCCGACGATTTGCAACTTCTCCCGGATACATTCTCCCTGCTCCATAGACTTTACCATGTCCGCAAGCCTCTCTGCAAGCTGTTTTCCCTCCGGCTCTCCCTTGGCATATATCTGCACTGCCAGCATGTGGGATACAGGCGGATATTCCATCATCTCCCTATATAGGATTTCCTCATTGTAGAAGTCTTCATAGGACTGCGTGGCAGCATGCACTACCGCATAATGCTCCGGCTGGTAAGTCTGTATGACCGCCTCTCCGGGAAGTGTTCCCCTTCCTGCACGCCCTACCGCCTGCGTCAGCAGTTGAAAGGTTCTCTCTCCCGCTCGGTAATCTCCCACACTCAGAGACAAGTCCGCTGCCAGTACTCCTACTAAGGTCACCCCTGGGAAATCATGCCCCTTCACAATCATCTGAGTACCGATTAATACATCCGCCTCTCCGTTTGCAAAGGCGGACAGAATCTGTTCATAGCTGTCCTTTGTCCTGGTCGTGTCCGCATCCATGCGCAGGGTGCGCACGCCCGGGAAAAGTTCCTTTAATTTCTCTTCTATCTGCTGTGTACCTGCACGAAAGCCGCTGATATATTTTGAGCCGCATTCCGGACAAAGGGCGGGCTTAATCTCACTGTAGCCGCAATAGTGACATATCAGTCTACCGCCATGATGCTCCGACAGAGACACATCGCAGTGGGGACATTTCATCACATGACCACAGGAGCGACAGGAGATGAATCCCGCATACCCTCTTCTGTTCAGGAAAAGCATACTCTGCTCTCCCCTTGCAAGCCGCTGTGCCAGCAGCTCCTGCAGTCTTCTGCTGAAGATGGAACGGTTCCCCTCCTTCAATTCCTGACGCAGATCCACCGTATATACAGTGGGGAGTGTGCCGCCTGTCAGCCGTTCCTTTAATGTGAATAATTTGTACTCTCCCATGCTTGCACGATAATATGCTTCCATCGACGGTGTAGCAGAACCCAATACCACACTGGCACCGTGTAACTTTGCCACCTCCATGGCCGTCTCTCTCGCATGATATTTCGGAGTTCCTTCACTCTTATAGCTACTCTCATGCTCCTCGTCCATCACAATCAGTCCAATGTTTGGGAATGGCGTAAACAGTGCAGACCTGGGACCGATAATTACATCAATTTCACCCTTTTTAGCCCGTTCACACTGATCATACTTTTCCCCCGGTGACAGAGTAGAATTCATCACACTGACCCTGTCACCAAAGCGTCTGTAGAACCGCAGCAGCGTCTGATAGGTCAGGGCAATCTCCGGAATCAGGACGATTGCCTGCCTTCCCCGGTCTAAGATTTCCTCTATCAGCTGCATATATACTTCTGTTTTTCCGCTTCCCGTAATTCCATGAATCAGATAGGTGCCCTTACGGTCCGCATCAAAATCGTTCATGACCTCCTCCACGATTCTTCTCTGGTTCATGCTCAAAGAATTACGCTTGTCTGCGGTTTTCTCCAGATTCACCGGATTACGGTAGCTCGTCTCACTGACCTCCCTGATGGCTCCGGCCTGTATCAGACTCCTGATGGTTGGGGTCGAAATCCCCAGCTTTCCGGTGACCCATTCCTTTGGAATCGTCTCCTGCTCCAAAAGTTCCAAAATCAGCCTTGCCTTTGCAGTCTGATGTTTCCGCTCACACTCCCCCAAAAGTGAGAGGAGTTCCTCTTTGTTCATAACCCGTTCAATCCGCTTATGCTCCAGCTTCTTCACAGATTGTTTTGCAGGCAGAACAGTTTTCAACGCCTGTATCATAGTGGATCCGTAATTTGCCCGAATCCATCCCGCCAGGGCAATCAGCTTATCCTCTACGGACACTCCCTTCGCCACAATACCCGCAATATCCTTGATCCTGACCGGGTCGTAATTACATTGCTCTCCCAACCTGGTCACATATCCCTTAATCAGCTTATTGCCGTTACCAAAAGGAACCATGACACACATTCCCACTTCGCAGGCAGTTCTCAAATGCTCCGGCACGCGGTACTGAAACGGTTTATCCAGTTTTTCGTGGGATATATCCACTATAATATCTGCGTACAGCTCCCTCAATGTCTTCTCCTCAACGTCCCGCCAGGATATCACGGATTAAATCACGCTCATCCATGGGGTATTTCACACCTTTTATTTCCTGATAATCCTCATGTCCCTTGCCTGCCAGTACGATGATATCTCCCGGTTCCCCGCTTGCGATGGCAAAGTCAATCGCTTCCTTCCGGTCACAGATTTCCACATACTCTCCATCCGTCCGCTCTATTCCGGTCTTGATATCGTTGATGATATCCTGAGGCTCCTCAAATCTGGGGTTATCAGATGTAATAATGGTCAAATCCGCTAACCTGCCGCTGACCTCTCCCATCTCAAACCTGCGCTGTCTGGAGCGGTTGCCCCCGCAGCCGAACAGACATATCAGCCGGTTGGGATGATACTCCCGCAGGGTGGTCAAAAGGCTCTCCAGCGCCATTGCATTATGGGCATAGTCAATCAACATCGTAAATTCGTCGGACACTTTGACCATTTCGATACGTCCCTTCACCTTCGCCGTCAAAAGGGCTCTTCTGATATCCTCAGTCCCCACCTTAAAATGACGGCAGATAGCAATGGCTGTCAACACATTATACACGCTGAAACGACCCGGAGTAGGAACCTCCACCGTAAAATCCATCAGTCCGGTCACATGGAAGGATACCCCCAGTTCTCCGGGCTTATGGACCAGCTGCAGTTTTTCAGCGCGAAGCATGTTCTGCTCTCCCATACCAAAGCTCTCCAATGCACAGGTATGACCCTCTACAACCTGCTGCCAATGGCTGTCATCTCCGTTGACAATACCTATCCTGCACTGCTTGAACAGCAAGCCCTTACAGGCCATGTACTCCTCAAAGTCGGCATGCTCGTTGGGGCCGATATGATCCGGCTCCAGATTGGTGAAAATGCCGTAATCAAATAGAAATCCCTGTGTTCTGTGCTGCATCAATGCCTGGGAGGACACCTCCATGACTACTGTATCCAGTCCCGCTTCCACCATCCTTGCAAAATATTCCTGCAGCAGATAGGATTCCGGAGTAGTGTTCCGGGCAGGGATATGGGTATCGCCGATAATGACCTCAATGGTTCCCACCAGACCCACCTTACGCCCGGCATTTTCCAGAATCGACTTCACCAGATAGGCAGTGGTAGTCTTCCCCTTGGTTCCCGTGATACCTATCACCTTCAGTTCCTCTGCCGGATTACCGAAAAAAGCGGCGGAGATAAATGCCATGGCATATCTGGTATTCTCCACCCTGATAACCGTTACATCCTTCCCTGCGACACCCTCTGTCTCCTTCGATACCACCAGCACCTTCGCCCCCCTGTCCGCTGCCTCTGCGGCGAACTCATGTCCGTCAAAGTTGGCACCTTCAATGCAAACGAAAAGACAATCCTTGCATACCTTGCGGGAATCATACACCACCTGTGTTATCTCCCTCTCCTCTGTGCCCTGCACACATTCATAATTTATTCCGCTCAGTAAATCTGTTAATCTCATGCTTACTACCTTGCCTTTCTGCAGAAGCTGCAAGCTTCCGTTTCCTTACCATTCTACTCTATTTTGGGCTTTTCTACCACCCCTTTTTCGAAACCTGTATTCGAAAGAGTGCGCAGCTGCATATACGTAAAGAAGCCCCGGCTTACACCGGAGCTTCTTTACGATTTTCTTATGAGGGGGGGAGATAGTGATTTCATCAACTATCTGAAATATATATTACAGAGAAAATGTGTACAAAGTGTGTACAATTTCTGATATAAATCTAAAAAAAGACTTGAAAAATCATAAAACCGCACTCGTATCTCAACAAAAATACTGCATGATAAGCTGCTTCTCTGCTTTCCCTCTGTAGGTATTCCTTCCCAACTGATACACAACGGACATCGGAAAACTCCCCTTGCTTGTATACAGGGCATCGGCACTTCCCGCTCCGTATTTCTCATCCAGACAGACGGCAAACCTGTCAGGGTCTCCGAAAAACAGCAACCATTCCTCTCTGCCCTCAGGAGTCTGCACCCGGTATCTGGCAAAGTTCTTATTGACTCCCATTTTATAGCCTGCTTTGAAAATCAGATTCTTCTGCGCGAACAAAGGCTTGGGATTTCCCATGCCATAGGGTTCCAGAAGTTCCAGCTCTCTTGCCAGTTTTTCATCCGCATAGGACAGTGGCATGGGCACATCGATATGTATCTTGGGAAGGAAATCCTCCTCTGTCAGATTGCAGTCGGCATTCAACGCTTTGCGCAGGGACTCTATCTCTTCCTCCTCCATGGACAGACCTGCCGCAAGCTTATGTCCTCCGTATTTGGTGAAGAAATGCTGAACCCGGGTCATGTGCTCATACATATGATATTCTTCAATAGAACGTCCGGACCCCTTCACACCCTCCTCTCCTTTGGTGAGGACAAATACGGGATGATTATATTTTTCCTTGATGCGTCCTGCAATAATACCCGCCAGACTCTCATGCACCTCCGGCAGATAGATGACCATGACCGCATCCTGCTCCATATGATGTTCTTCCAGATACCGTTCCGCCTCCTTAACACCCTCTAAAGTCAAGTTCTTGCGGCTGTCATTTAACGCCTTCAGCTCTCCGGCAGCGCTCATGGCATCCACCTTGCCGGAGCTCTGCAGCAAGTCCAGAGCACGCTTTGCCGTATCAAGGCGTCCTGAAGCATTCAGGCAGGGACCAAGTACAAAACCCAGATGATATGCGGACAACCGTTGCGGCGGCAATTCATTCACCTCCATCAATGCCCGCAAGCCCGGATTTCTTGTGTTTCTCATTCTTTTCAAGCCTTCCCTAACCAGAATACGGTTCTCATCCTTCAGTTCCATCACATCGCACACAGTAGCAAAGGCCGCAAATTCCAGCAGTTCCTCCAGCGTATTGCGAAGTTCCTCATTTCCGGTGTGCTCCGCCAGAGCCTGCACAAGCTTATAGGCCACTACACCACCGCATATATTCTTATACGGATAATGGCACTGTTCCTGCTTGGGATTCACCACTGCTGACGCAGGCGGCAATATCTCACTGCGCACGCCATTTTTTTCTGTGTAAGGGACTTCATGATGGTCCGTTACCACCACCCGAATTCCCAAAGAAACGGCATGCTCAATCTGTTTTGCTGCCGCAATGCCGTTATCACAGGTAACTATCATTCCCACACCATCCCTGTCAGCTTGTTCTATCAGCTGTTCATTCAAGCCGTAGCCGTCATGAATGCGATGAGGAATGGCAGTATCCACGTTAGCTCCCAGCACTTGCAGACCCTTGGTCAGAATATAGGCCGAACAAATACCGTCCACATCATAATCTCCGATTACGCGAATGAACTTCTTTGTTTCCACAGCCTCCTGTATCTGCCCGACCGCCTTGTCCATATCCTTAAGCAGCCACGGAGAATAGCAATCCTCCAAAGTGCCATAGAGAAATTTGTGTACCTGTGCCTCCTCCGTCAAATCTCTGTTTCTGAGAATCCGTGCAAGCACCGGACTAATTTGAAACTCCCTCGCCCATTTATCAAAATCTGCCTTTTTGGCAGCCACATACCACTTTTCCATCTTTACTCCGTCCTGCGTATCATGCGTTCGTCCGATTTCCCGAAAACCCGAACCTGCCTGCACAAATCATTTTGTCCATTGTAGCATTTCCCGTATGCCTTCGTAAAGCAATCAAGTAATATTTGTCAAACCTAATCAGCAGTGTTATAATTTCAATAAGGGAAAACAAACTCAAAATACAGGAGGATTTCAATTTATGAGTAATTTACAGAAGCTATTAGAAATACATTCTCATGAAGGAATCGGATATTCCAGACTGTTTCACTGCAGGGATTTCCGTGTTGCCATGTTAAATTATCATCCCGAACTGGATATTACAAACATCTCAAACTTTCAGCAACACAGCCTGACAGATGAGGCCTTCATATTATTGAATGGAAGCTGCACCTTATTCCTTGCCGAGGATGAGACCTTACAGAAAATCTACGCGGTTCCGCTGGAGCCCGGAAAGGTATTTAACATCAAGCAGGGAACCTACCATACTCACACACTGTCCGAGGACGCTTCCGTTCTCATTGTGGAGGCCGAGGACACCTGCGATGCGAATTCTCCCAGTGTTCCTGTGGATGCTGCTGCACGCGCGAGACTGGTTGAAGCATATGAAGCTTCCAAATAGAATTGGAGCTTAGAATTGAGGTTTGGCTGTTTATCAATAATAGGGGATTCCGCCACACCACATACCGCCACCTCCGCAACAAAGGTTGCAGATTAGGTTGGCAAGACAAAGCTTGAAGCAGAAGCTATTGCCGGACGTATAGGGTTGTCCGTAGGTATATTGCCTCTGTTGATACCAGGTTCCCCCATTCTCAAACTGGCAGACCAGATTATAATAGTCCATATTCCCGGGCTCCATAGCCCGGGCACGCCTTGCGTGTTCAAGTGCCGCCACCTGATTACCGATACCCGCGTGCGCCTGAGCACTATAATAATACCATCTTGCATTTCTGGCATTTTCCGTTATACTGTCCAGAACATTTCTGGCTTCGCGGTAATAACCGCTTCTGATATAATTTCCTGCCGCACGCAGATGTCCGTCATTCTCATAGCCGGTAGAGCTTCCGCCAAAACCTCTGTAACCGTTATATCCCTCCGTACGCTCCTTCATAATCTGCTGATATGCCTGCTGGATTTCTTTGAATTTCTCTTCTGCTGCCGCCTTATTAGGATTATTGATATTGGCATCGGGATGATATCTCCTGCTCAGAGACTTATATGCCTTTTTGATTTCTTCCTCTGTTGCACTTGCGGGTACACCCAGAATCTCATATGGATCACGCATTTTCTGCTCCTTGTCCTTCTTCCTTTGTCCTATCTTCTTCGGGAACAGCCCTACGCTTCTGACTGCTCAATTCATATCGATACCAAACACCGGAATACAAAATATTTCTCAGGATTTCCGCATTTTCAATGATTGGCAGCTTCTCAAACGCTTTACAGCAGCCCGCCATCATCATAGTCAGAATCGTCTTCACTTCCTCCTCAAAATCAGGGTTCTCCAGGCGGCTTGCCAAAGGATTGTAGTTTCCCTTCTTCAAATCTTCTTCCATGTCCTCATAGGCATCTGATAGGTAGATGAACTTTCCCAAATAGCTTCCCATTTCGAACAATTCATTCTGCCACTCATCTGCTCTTACAGCAAGAATCTCTCCCATGATTTTTCCAAACAGTCCTGCCATTTGGTCAACGTCCTGATTCCGCGATTTTTCCTCCTGAGATAATCTGCTCATCAGCCTGTCGATTTTGGCAACCTTCTCCGGATACCGGCCACGCACGGTTGCATACGCCTTTTTCAATAGTTTTCCGTACGCCAGTCCGCTGACCTTGCGCTCGTCCTCCCAGTCATCCAGGCACTTATAGTAGCTGAACAGGACATTCATATCCGCTGCATAGGAAGAAAACTCATTTTCCCTGACACAATGTTTCTCAAAGGGGTGTGCGATACACTTTACATTCCGCGCAGTGGTATCCGGCTCATAGAGACTGCTTAAGAGCATTGTCACAAAGGTCATATCGTAGGTCAGACTAGCTTGTCCCGGCCAGCTATACTGCTCCTTCAGGGCTTGGCACAATCCACAATAATAGGAATGGTATACGTCAAATTCCTTGAATTTCATTTCTCCCTTATTGATGATGATATATCCAAACATACTAGCTCCTTTTGATAAAGGTATGACTACATTTAGGACATCTGATTTCTATTCTGCCCCTGCCCCTTGGAATTCTGATTTTCTGGCTGCAGGAGGGACACCTGTAGATATGATGCGTTTTTCGCTGCTGCATATCCCGCTTCCATGTTGCAATTTTTTGTTTTGCCTTATACTCGTACCTGTAATAAACGGCGTTTTCCGCCTGCCGTTTATAGATGTTTCTGGAAAACATCCTAAAATAGGCATATATCATACACAGCAGACCCGCCACATAGGTAAACGGAACCCCAAACACGGATAAAAGCACAAGAACCAGTGCAACAAACATCAGGAAGCGATTAAAACTGTCATTTCCATATCTGCCCTGCATAAAACGATATAACTTTTCTTTCACAACAGCCACACCTTTCCATTGATTATTCTGGTTCTATCCTACCGCTTTCCGTTTCAGAAATCAATAAACACACGATAAAGGAATCTAAAGAATTTATAAATCCCAATTTTACTCTTCCCTTACTCTGGGCGGAAATCTCTTTCGCAGAACATACCAAACTCCACCTGCGATACATACGGAGGAGTAGGCACCGCATGCTACACCTACCATCAACGGCAGAGCAAAATCGCGGATGCTTGTCACTCCAAGTATATACAGAAATACAACCATGACAAAGGTGGTAAGAGAGGTAAAAATACTCCTGGATAAGGTCTGCGTAATACTGCGGTTCACGACATCCTTCAAATCATCCCTGCGGGTCATCTCCGTCATATTCTCACGTACACGGTCAAAGATTACAATGGTAGCGTTGATGGAATACCCCACGATTGTCAGCATACATGCAATGAACGTGTTGCCAACGGGCACCCGTGCCCCCCCATAGAACACCAGTACCACAAGCACATCATGCAGCAGGGCAACCACACTACTGATACCGAAACGGATATCACTGAAGCGGATGCGGATGTATATCAGCATACACACAATCGCAATCACAACAGCCAAAATGGTATCCGACTTCATCTCATCACTGATGGTGGAACTGATGGTCTCAGAGACTATCCTGTCGTCACTCACATTGAAATGCTCCTGAAACATACTGTTCAGGGCTTCTCTCGTCTCCACATCCAGGGAATTCGTCTTAAAGATAACCTCGTTACTCTCCTGCACTGTCTGAATTTGTACGACACTGCCCGTTATTTCCTCAATCAGAGGAACGATTTCACTGTTTACATCCTCCAAGGTTTTCGCCTCTTGAAAGGTTACTGTAGTGGCTGTACCCCCTTTAAATTCCAAGCTATAATTCAGTCCTTCTCCGGTATTTACCTTGTGAATACCCATCACAACAAAGCCCGCCGCAATCACAGCGATGGAAATACTGAAGAAAATGCCCCTTCTTCCTATGAAATCAATTGTTTTGACATTCTTACCCACACCATACCATTTTTCGGAAGTAAAGCCCAGCGCATACAGCGCCTGCATCAAATACTTTGTGACAAATAACGCTGTAAACATGGATAACACAATGCCCAATGCCAACGTCTGTGCAAAGCCCTTGACGGTACCGGGCGCAATTAACAGCAGAACTGCCGAAGCAATCAAGGTAGTAATATTGCCGTCCAAAATTGCAGGCAATGCCTTGTCATAACCGATTTTCATAGAACTCTTTACCGTCTTTCCGGTAGCCAGTTCCTCACGGATTCGAGCAAATATGATAACATTTGCATCCACCGCCATACCGATGGACAGGATAATGCCGGCGATTCCGGACAATGTAAGTGTCAAATCAAAGCCCCTGATTAACAGTATTGACAATGCCACATACAATAACAATGCAATTGCTGATGCAAAACCGCAAAGGAAATATGCCGCAATCATAAATACAATCACAACGCCAAGTCCGACCGCACCCGCCATAAGGCTTGTCTCAATCGCCTCTTCTCCAAGCTGCGCCCCAACCACCTTGGAATGCAGTTCCTCAAGCTCAAGCTTTAGACCACCAATACGTATGGTGGAGGCTACACTTTCTGCCTCTTCGCGGGACGCCATGGGTGAGATGGAAGCCATACCGTCCGTGAACACTCCGTTCACCCTCGGTACACTGACAAAGCTTCCGTCATAATATATGCCCAGGGTTTCTCCCTTAGAATATGCATTTTCAGTGGCAACGGCAAATTTCTCACGTCCCTCATCCGTCATAATCAGTTCTACCAGATTCACAGTATTATTCATGGAATCAGTCCCTGTTTTGGCGGTTGCGCTCTTTACATCCGTGCCCTCCAGCATAATGGAGCCTTCCGCCTTCAGCTCATCCAAACTCTTTACCAATTCCACTTCATATACGACTGAACCATCTTCTTGCGCCACGGCCTGACCGGTATAATTGGGATTCCCCTCCGCGTCCGTCTCTGCAATGAAATACAGAGCACCTGGTCTGCCTAACTCCTGCAGAATAGCATTGGCATCATTCACACCCGGAATCTCGATATTGATTCTGTCGGCCCCCTCCTGGTATACGATTGCCTCTTTACTATACTGCTCTACTCTCTTCTGAAGTTTGGCTACGGTATCATCTATATCTGTCTGATCCGACTCCTCATCACCGACCACCTGATAGGTAATACTGACTCCGCCGGCCAAATCCAGACCCAGCTTGATATCTGACGCACTGCCCACGCCCTCAGCATCCAAGCCGAAAATGTCCACATATGTAATACCAATCAGAAGAAGCACCACACAAAGAAGTATCAGGATTGCTTTATTCTTCTTCATTTATCCTCAGTCCTTTCTTATTTAAAGTCTGCTTATCTAAAATCTGCTTTTCACTCATCGTCGTCCTGTGCAGCTTTCATCATAATGGCACACTCGATACGCTTTCTCTGAAGCTCACAACCCACATCATACGCATCATTGATATTGCCGTGGAAATTATAGGAGTTCGCTGCACAGCCACCGCTGCAATAGAACTTTGCGAAGCATTTCTTGCATTTATCCTTTGCATATACATTACAGCATTTGAATTCATCACGAATATCCTCTCTCACAATGCCTGTATCCACATTGCCCATCAGGAATTTCTCATTTCCCACGAACTGATGACAGGGATAGAAATCTCCCCAGGGGGTGACTGCCAAATACTCCGTACCGGAACCACAGCCCGAAAGTCTCTTTGCCACACAGGGGCCGCCCTGCAGGTCAATCATAAAGTGGAAGAAATTGAAGCCTCTTCCTTCCCTGCGACGCTTTAACATCTCTACCGCCAGTTTATCATACTCTTCCTTAATAATGGGGATGTCTGCCTCAGTAATCGCATAGGAATCCGTGGGCTGAGCCACCACCGGCTCCACAGATATCTGCTTGAAGCCCAAATCAGCCAGATGCAGCACATCCTTTGAAAAGTCCAAATTATTATGGGTGAAGGTTCCACGAACATAATAATTCATCTGGTCTCGGCTCTCTGCCACCTTCTGAAATTTGGGAACAATCATATCATAGCTTCCCTGACCTCCCCTGAAGGGACGCATTCTGTCATGTACCTCCTTGCGGCCGTCAATACTGAGAACAATATTTGCCATCTCTTTATTGGCAAACTCCAGGATATCATCATTGAGCAACACACCGTTGGTGGTCAATGTGAAACGGAATTTCTTATGATGGGGTGCCTCAAGACTTCTTCCGTACGCTACCAAATCTTTGACAACCTGCCAATTCATCAACGGCTCTCCACCGAAGAAATCCACTTCCAGATTCACGCGATTGCCGGAATTCGCTACAAGGAAATCCAGCGCCTTCTTTCCGACTTCGAAGCTCATCAGGGCACGTCTGCCGTGATATTCGCCTTCCTCCGCAAAGCAATATTGGCAAGCCAAATTACAATCATGTGCAATATGAAGACACAGAGCCTTTACTACGGTCTGTCTGTTCTTAAAATCAAACACATAATTTTCGTAAATATCCGGAGCAAAAAGCCGACCCATTTTCTCCAGCTCCAGCACCTCATCCACCGCCTCGGTGATTTCTTCCTCGGGATAAGGAATATTCACAAGATTCAGCACTGCCGCCTTGATGGTATCCGCATCCTTAATCCCCTCACTCACAAGGGGCTCCACCAGTGGAATCATATCATACACAATATCATCCACCACATGAACAGAACCGCTGTTCACATCCATTACAATATTATAGCCGTTACTTTTATACTGGTGTATCACAGTCTCATTTCCTTTCTTTTAATAATCAATAAAAATAAAGCATAAAAAAGCGTCGCCAGCCAGCGACGCTTCCAAGAGAACGCAACGCATTATTTAATCTTTTCGCAGCTCTGGTTACCAACGGTACAAGAAGTCTTACAAGCAGACTGGCAAGAAGTCTGGCACTCACCACAGCCACCCTTTTTCATGGATTCTTTTAAATCTCTTGTTGTTAAAGTCTTAATATGTTTCATACAAATAACACACCTTTCTTTTGCTTTAAACATTCAATGTCTAACCAATCCCCTGTAGTATAACATATATTTCAGAATTGTAAAAGGTTTTTTTCTGAATTTAGTTACAGAATTTAGATGTTTTAGTTATCAACCAAGCATTCCTCCCAGCATTCCGCCTCCGGCACATAGAATCATGGTGGTCAGAAAGGAAGTTCCAAGCTCCCCCGGCGAGGAGTTTACCGCCATGGAAACCGCAACCAGTATCAGAAAATAGATTATTCCCAAAAGCAGTCCCCACAAAAACTTTTTATTTTGCAGCTTTTTCCCCGCCACAAATCCGGCTGACAATGTGGAAATCACATAGATTGATATGATTGCAGCGGATACCGTTTTCTCAGATAATCCCAATTTGTACAACAGAAAGGCCAATAGCAACAAGCAAACAGCTGTCAACAAATAGGACAACAACAAGCATTTCACCAAAAACATTATCAGAGATTTGTGTTTCTCAGCATCTCTCCCCATTCCTTTTCCTCCTTACCATATCCGGCTTCTCTTCGCCGGGACAGATTTCCTGTTCCCTTAAATATATGCTGCCTTCCCATAAAACTTGACATTCATTTTCCAAAGGTCACCGTTATGGTTGTTCCCTCTCCCACCCGGCTTGTAAGCTCAATCTCCGCATTGTGCTTGGCAACAATGTGCTTCACAATGGCAAGTCCCAAACCTGTTCCGCCGGTAGATTTTGACCGGCTCTTATCCACTCTGTAGAAGCGTTCAAAAATAGATTCTTGATGCTCCTTCGGTATCCCGATACCGGTATCCCGCACCACCAGAACTGTTTTTTCTTCTCTCGGAGATACCTCCACTTCCACTTTGCCTCCCGTATTATTATAACGGATTGCATTATCGCACAGATTATACAGTACCTCTTCTATCATTTGTTTGTTTCCGTTGATATAACAATCCGTTCCGGTCATGGAAATGGTTACATTATGCTTTTCCGCATTCATGGTAAGCATCTCCACACAGGTATCGGCCAGTTGATACAGATTTAAATGCTCGAATACTGTCTCCTCTTCAGCGCCATCCAGCTCAGACAGACGAATGATGTCATTAATCAGAGTCAACAATCGATTAGAACTGCTGTGTATGCCGTGAGCGAACCGGGTTACATCCTCTGACGAAGCCATCCCCGTCTCTATCAGTTCCGCATATCCGGAAATGGAAGTCAAAGGCGTCTTCAATTCGTGAGAGACATTGGCAGTGAACTCCTGCCGCATCTTGGAGCTCTTGATAATGTTGCGATGCTGCTCCTGAATCATATTGATGAACGGTGTCAGTTCCTCATACTCTGAGACCTCTTCCCCTGCATCCAGATTCTCAGCCAGTTTTTCAATCGGACGTATCAGTTTAGCAGTCAGGAAATGTGCCAACAGCAAGGACAGCATCTCCAACACCACCAGCACCACTACGATACTGACAAGTCCCCTGCCGAATACGCTATATATACTTCCGGCCTCTTTGGCGACACGCAATACGGTGTTGTCACTCAGTCTCACTGCATAATAGAAGGTACTCTTCGACAAGGTCTCCGATTTTCTGACTGCCTGACCCTCTCCCGTCTGCAATGCCTCCGCTATCTCAGGTCTGGTACCGTGATTTGCCATGCTATCCGAATCCGCTTTATTATCAAAAGTGACGCAACCTGCTTCATCCACAATCGTGATACGGATATCGTCCTGTTCCAGTTTAGAGCCCACACGCTCTATCCCTTTCCAATCGTTCGCATCTTCTATCAGAAGAGAATAGACGCGCAAGTCGTCCATCACCTGCCCGCGGAATAAATCATAATACACCACTGTAATCAACAGCATTGTACCCACTATCGCCAGCGTTGCAATTATCATCAGCATTTTATTAATTTTTCTTTTCATGGTATTCCTCTGTCCCCCCGGTCACTTCCGGGTATCAGGTATTGATAATATAACCCACATTTCGCACGGTCTTAATCAAGCTGCCTTCTTCCTTCAGCTTCTGCCGCAGCGTCTTGATATGCATATCAAGAGTTCGTGACTCTCCTTCAAAGTCAATTCCCCAGATTCGGTCCAGAATCACCTCTCTGGGAGTCACGATACCGGCATTCGACATAAGAAGCTTTAATAGCTCGTATTCTTTGTAGGTCAGTTCACAGGGCATACCATCTACGGATACCGAATGCCTCTCCCTGTCCAATACAATCTTTCCTACAGATAATATTTTCTCTTTTTCTTCCGGTTTGGCACTTCTTCGAAGCATTGCTTTCACTCTGGAGATCAATTCCATCACCCCAAAAGGCTTAGTCATATAATCATCCGCACCAATATCCAGTCCCTTCACCTTGTCAATCTCCGTAGTCTTGGCGGTCACCATAATCACCGGAACAAGAACTGTATCTTCACGGGTACGCAATTTCTTGACAACGGACAGACCATCTTCATCCGGAAGCATCACATCCAACAAAACCAGGTCCGGAACTTCTTCATTCAGCGCATTATAAAATTCTTCAGCCGTAGTAAAACCAGCCACCTGATAACCAATATTCCGCAATGCAAAAGTTTCTATCTCCTGAATACTTTTGTCATCCTCCACCACATATATTAATGCCATAGCTCCATCCCTTCCGTACATTCCCGCAGCTTCATAAGCTGATT
>CAZPRB010000047.1:0-6619 GCA_964588645.1 uncultured Acetatifactor sp.
CATTCGAATCCTGTTTAAACTCTGCTCTAACTTTGCTCAAACTCTACTCGAATTCTATCGTCGCAACAGGTTTTTTGGTCAATTCATAGCATACGCGGTTGACGCTGGGAACCTCTGCTGTGATTCTATCAACAATCTTCTCTAAGATATCGTAGTCGATTCGTTCTACGGTTGCGGTCATGGCATCCACGGTGTTCACGGCACGGATGACTACCATGTAGCCCATGCTTCTGGCGTTGTCTCTCACACCAACCGCTTTGAAATCAGGTACTACAGTGAAGTACTGCCATACCTTCTTGTCAAGACCTGCCTTGGCAAACTCTTCACGGAGAATGGCATCGGACTCACGAAGTGCCTCCAGACGATCGCGGGTAATTGCACCAAGGCAACGAACACCCAGACCGGGACCGGGGAAGGGCTGACGATATACCATCTCAGCAGGCAACCCCAGTTCGATACCACAGGCACGTACTTCATCCTTGAACAGCTGTGCAAGGGGCTCCACCAATTCAAACTGCAAATCCTCAGGAAGTCCGCCTACGTTGTGGTGGGACTTCACACACTTAGCTGTCTTGGTGCCGGATTCAATGATATCAGGATAAATGGTTCCCTGTCCAAGGAACTCAATTCCCTCAAGCTTTCTTGCCTCTTCTTCAAATACACGGATGAATTCACTGCCGATAATCTTTCTCTTCTGCTCAGGATCCGCTACACCTGCCAGTTTATCGAGGAATCTGTCCGTTGCATCTACATATACAAGATTCGCATTCAACTGATTCTTGAATACTTCCACCACATTCTCAGACTCATTCTTACGCATCAAACCATGGTTAACATGTACGCATGTCAACTGATTGCCGATTGCTTTCAACAACAGCGCTGCAACGACAGAGGAATCCACACCGCCGGACAATGCCAGCAGGACTTTCTTGTCACCAACCTGACGACGAACCAGTTCTACCTGGTCCTCAATAAAATTCTTCATGTTCCAGTTAGCTTCTGCCTTGCACTCCTCAAATACAAATGCCTTCAATTCCGCTTCCGCAGGAAGCTTTGCATACTGTTTTGCACATTTGGAAGTAGGATGGTCGATGGAAATCATGGGGATACCGCAGGTGTAGAGCTCATCAGCCACATCTACTGCCACTCCATCCACTACTCTGTTCTCGCCACCATTCAGGATGATACCCTTTACATTCTCCAGCTTTCCAAGCTGCTCAAGGGTAATATCATGGGGATGAATCTCACTGTACACACCCATGTCACGAATCTGACGGGCAATTACAGTATTTTCTGTGCTACCAAGATCAAGAATTACAATCATGTCCTGTTTCATTGTTAGATCTCCTCTTGTACTTTATTTAATATCCTTGCCAATCATACAAACTGTCTCCCGTCCGGCAGTCCCCGACTGAAAACCATCTTCTGACAAACAGCCTATGTCTCATGCAAACCGCCTTCTGACAAACAGCCTATGTCTCATGCAAACCGCCTTCTGACAAACAGTTTATGTCTTATTATATCGTAACAGCAAGGTTTTGACAACAAATCTTATCGAACTGTATTTTTTACCTTCAATCTGCTGATAGCTCGCGCCATCTTAGCCTGTGCTGCGTGATAATCCTGAATGCTTTTTTTCTGAAGCATGGCTTCCTTAGCCTCTGCCGCAGAACGTTCGGCATGATTCCTATCGATTTCCTCCGGACGCTCCGCCGTATCCACCAGGAGAAGAACCTGATTGTTCTCTACCTTGACAAGTCCCTCCGAGACGGCAGCAATGGTCACCTCACCGTCAGGAGCCGTGAACTTCATCATTCCCGGCACAATAGCTGCAATGGTATTGCTGTGATTTGCCTGAATACCCTGTTGTCCGTTTATTGTGGGGATTACAAGGGAGATGCATTCCCCCTCGTAAAATGGCTTTTCTGCCGCAAGCACCTTTAATGCAAACGTATTCATTATATTTCACCAGCCTTTATCTTCTCAGCCTTTGCAATGGCATCGTCCAAGGTTCCTACATTGTAGAATGCAGCCTCCGGATACCGGTCCATCTCGCCTTCCACAATCGCCTGAAAGCCTCTGAGTGTCTCCTTCAGAGGCACATAAACGCCCGGAATCCCCGTAAACTTCTCTGCAACATTCATAGGCTGTGCCAGAAAACGCTGAACCTTTCTTGCCCGTCCCACAATCAGCTTATCCTCATCACTGAGCTCTTCCATACCCAGGATGGCTATAATATCCTGCAGTTCGCTGTATTTCTGCAGAATTTCCTGCACCTTGCGGGCAATATTATAATGCTCCTCCCCCAGAATACTCGCTTCCAGAATTCGTGAGGTGGACTCCAAGGGATCCACTGCAGGATAAATACCCTGTTCCGCTACTTTTCTGCTCAATACCGTTGTGGCATCCAAATGCGAGAAGGTTGTGGCCGGCGCAGGGTCTGTCAAATCGTCCGCAGGCACATAAACCGCCTGAACCGAGGTGACGGAACCGTTCTTGGTGGAGGTGATACGCTCCTGTAAGCCGCCCATTTCTTCTGCCAGAGTGGGCTGATACCCCACCGCAGAGGGCATACGTCCCAGCAGGGTTGACACCTCACTTCCCGCCTGAACGAAACGATAGATATTATCTATGAACAAAAGTACATCCTTGTTTTCCCGGTCACGGAAGTACTCTGCCATGGTCAGACCTGAGAGTGCAACCCTCATTCTGACACCGGGAGCCTCATTCATCTGACCGAAGACCAAGGCTGTCTTGTCCATGACACCGCTGGCACACATTTCTCTCCACAGATCATTACCCTCACGGGAACGTTCTCCTACACCGGTAAAAATCGAATATCCGCCATGCTCCATGGCAACATTGTGTATCAGTTCCTGAATCAACACCGTTTTTCCTACACCGGCACCTCCGAACAAACCGATTTTGCCTCCCTTGGGATAGGGTTCCAGCAAATCAATGACCTTGATTCCGGTCTCCAGAATCTCTACCGCAGGACTCTGTTCCGCAAAGCCGGGGGCGCTTCTGTGTATATTCCACCTTTCTGTTTCCTCACCAATGGGGGTTCCGCCGTCGATGGGCTCCCCCAGGACATTGAACATCCTGCCCAGAGTTACTTTTCCTACCGGAACGCGTATATTGCCACCGGTTGCCGTTACCTCCATTCCGCGGGACAGTCCCTCGCTTTCGGAAAGCATGATACATCTCACTGTACTGTCGCCGATATGCTGTGCTACCTCCATCACGCGTTTTTTTCCCTGCAGGGACACGGTCAACGCTTCCTTAATCTTGGGCAATTTCCCCTTCTCAAAGGCCACATCCACAACCGAGCCCGATATTTGTACTATTTTTCCGGTCATGATATCATCATACCTCCTTCAAAATCTTCTTAGCCGCTTTCCGCTTCATGCTCTTTGCCCCTGATGAAATCTCGGTTATCTCCTGAGTGATAACTCCCTGACGCACATGATTGTACTGTACCGAAAGCTCGTTCAAAAGCTCCTGTGCGTTACGGTTCGCTGCATCCATGGCATTCATGCGGGCATTCTGTTCACTGCAGAAGCTGTCAATCAGGGCGCTGTAGATAAAGCCGGTCACATAACCCGGTACAATATTGTCCAGAACCTTTTCAACGGAGGGCTGAAACTCAAATGGAGTCTTCACTTCCAGCTCCTCATGAGCAGGCACACTAAACTGTGACCGATGAAAGGGGAGCAGTCTCTCCGAGCGCGCCTGCGAGGTAATCACGCCCTGCATATCCGTATAAATAACAAATATTTTGGCAAGCTCATGGCGGTTGAACAAGTCCAGCAGTATGCCGGCAATCTCTCTCGCCCTGCCGATTGTAGGATTTTGAGCCGTATAAAGAAAGCTCTTCTCTATAGGGATATTGTGGGCTGTAAAATAATGTCTTCCGTATTCGCCGACCACGAACAGCTTGGGATTCTCGTGCTCCTTCATGAGCCTGACGGCTTCCTTAATCACATTCTGATTGTATGCGCCCGCCAGCCCCTTGTCCGCTGTAATCACCAGATAGCCATAGGACTGTGCGAAATCATGCTCACCGGTGACCGGATAGAAATATTGATTGTCCACGTCACCGGCGGTTCTGAATATTCTCTTGATTTCCTCCTGCAGCGCCTGAAAATAAGGTCTCGTGAGATCCAGCTCACTCTTTGCCTTTCTCAGCTTTGTGGAAGCAATCAGGTACATGGCGTTGGTAATTTTCCGAGTGTCCCTTACGCTGCTCATATGATTTTTGATTTCCTTTGCGCTTGCCATAGCATCACCGTTCCTTCAGATACTTCTCTGCTATCTCAACTATTCTCTGTCTGCACGCATCCTCCAGCACACCTGTCGTCTCAAGCTTCTCCGTAATGTCGAAATGCTTGCTCCTGAAATGATGAAGTATCTCACCTATGGTCTCCTTCATCTCATTGACGGGGACATCCTGCAGCAGATGATTTAACACCACTACCAAAATGATAACCTGCTCGTACTGCTTGTAAGGATGATATTGCTGCTGCTTCAAAATCTCCATCAGTCCCTGACCATAGGAGAGCTGCCTCTTCGTCGCACTGTCCAAATCACCGGCAAACTGCGTGAACACTTCCATTTCGCGATACTGTGCCAAATCCAGACGGATGGCGCCTGCTGCCTTTTTCATCGCTTTGGTCTGGGCATCTCCGCCTACTCGGGAAACAGAAAGCCCTACATTCACTGCCGGTCTCTGCCCTGCAAAGAACAGGTCACTCTCCAGGAAAATCTGACCATCCGTGATGGATATGATATTCGTGGGAATATACGCAGACACATCCCCTGCCTGTGTTTCCACTATGGGCAGTGCCGTCATACTACCACCGCCTTTTTCCTCACTGAGATGTGCGGAGCGCTCCAGCAGTCTGGAATGCAGATAAAATACATCTCCGGGATATGCTTCACGTCCCGGTGCACGCTCCAGAAGCAGACTTAAGGAACGATAGGCGATAGCATGCTTGGAGAGGTCGTCATAAACGATTAAAACATCCCGTCCCTTCTCCATAAAATATTCACCCAATGCACATCCCGCATAGGGTGCGATATATTGCAGCGGTGCCGAATCACTGGCGGAGGCATTGACCACAATGGTGTACTCCATGGCACCCCTGTTTTTCAAATTCTGAACCAGCTGTGCAACAGAGCTTGCCTTCTGACCGATTGCCACATAGATGCAGATAACATCCTTACCCTTCTGATTCAGAATAGCATCTACCGCAATAGCGGTCTTGCCGGTCTGACGGTCACCTATAATGAGCTCTCGCTGCCCTCTTCCTATGGGAAACATGGCATCGATGGACAGGATTCCCGTCTCCAGAGGAGTATCCACCGGCTGCCTGTCTATGATACCCGGTGCCGGATTTTCAATAGGGCGATATTCCTCTGAGAGGATTTCTCCCTCCCCGTCAATCGGATTCCCCAGAGCATCTACCACACGCCCCAGGAACTCTTCACCCACGGAAATACCTGCGGTTTTGCCTGTTCTTCTGACGCCGCTTCCCTCACAGACATCCTCCTCATCTCCAAACAGGATGCATCCTACCTCATCTCTTCTCAAATCAAGAACCATGCCTCTGATTCCCGAGGAGAAAAGCAAAATCTCGCCATAGGTCGCATTTTCCAGCCCCTCTACCGTGGCAATGCCGTCTCCCACGGTAAGCACGGTTCCCACCTCCCGGGCGAGGGCTTGCGGAACCCATGCATTTACGGTTTCTCTGATTAGCGGAATAATATCTGCGTTCTGTTTCGGGATAGCCTGCAGAGTGTCTTTTAACTGTTGAAAGCGTCCCTGCACGCTCCAGTCATATACTTCCGTTCCTACCTCCAGGCGGAAACCTCCCTTGAGTTCTTCCTTCTTTTCCCAAAGCAGCTTGATGTCTGTGCCGTATTTGTCAGTCAGAAATGTCAAAAAGCGCTTCTCCTGCTCCTTATCGGGCGGAATATCTGAGTATAAAATCGCATTTTGCACCATTCTTTCATCACTCATTTTCCGCGCCCCTTTCCACTGCATGTAAAAACTGCTCATAGCTCTCCGCGGTATCGGCTTTTGCCACAATCTTTTCGGTTGCTGTCACAACCATATCCGTGATTTCCTTCTGAGCCTGCTGCAGCATCCTTGCGCGCTCCTTCTCCGAAGCCTGACGGGCATCTGCAACAATCTTTTCCGCCTCATCCTTCGCCTGTTTTATCCGCTCTGCATTGGCTGCTTCCGTTTCCTTTCCGGCCGCTTCCTTTTGTGCGGAAATCTCCTTCTCGGAATTCTCCAGTTTCGTCAGATACTCCTGTTTCATCTTTTCGGAATTCTCCAGATTAAGCTTTGCCTCATCATCCAGCTGCTTATAGTACGCAATTCGTTTGTCCATAAACTCTTTGACGGGCTTATACAGCAGGAAATACAGGATCGCAAATAAGATGATAAAATTAAATAAGTGCAAAAGAATCTGTTGCCAGTCTATATTAAGCGGTATATTCATTGCCTGTTACCAACCTTTCTACCTTTCTCTCCCTTTGCCGACTGTTATAACACAAATATAATCAGAATTGCTATAACCAGTGCGTAAATAATTGCCGTCTCCACAAACAC
>CAZPRB010000047.1:6719-7797 GCA_964588645.1 uncultured Acetatifactor sp.
GTCATCATCATCAATGCCATCAGAATTTTTTTTGTTTTTTTCATATTCTTAACCTCCAACGAAATTATTTCTTTTCCTGCGCCGGCTCGGAAACCTCGCCGTAAAACAGTGCCGTGAGCATCGTCAGGACATAGGCCTGAATCACAGCATGCAATAATGTGAACAGCACTCCCACCACAACCGGAAGACCGTAGCTTAAATGTATATAGTGATAGACAAGCTCCGTCACCAGCGCGCCGCTCAGCAGCGCTCCGAACAGACGAAAGCTCATGGATATGGGAAGAGAGAACTCCTTCAGGGTAAGTCCAACTCCTCTTAGTCTGTTCTCCGCAATACCACCGGACAGAATGACAAGATAGGACAGACATCCTATCATGATGGCACCGTTAATGTCCGCAAGCGGTGCCGGCAATGCCATCGATGTTCCATGAGTGGTAACTGCCTGAAAGCCAAACAATTCAAAAATCGTGCCCACAAAGATATACACACCTGCCGTAAAAATATAGGCGCCCAAAAATTTGTTTCGATGCGGGCTGTTCGATGTCGCTAATCCGTCGAAAAAACCCACAAGGGTCTCCAAAAGCAACTGAAATCTGCCCGGTACAAGCTTAAATTTCGGAATAACAAAAATTCGCACAAAAAGGCAAATAACAAAAAGCACCGCTGTCACACAAAATGCTGACATCAGACCGGGATTGACATCCTTTAATCCCAAAAGGCTGATGCGGTTGGTCTCATGAAGAACCGCGTCTCTCATCAGCTCGCCTATTGATTCCTGATTGTTGCCCGGCGGCTTGACCACAATTGAACCGATTAGCAGCGCAGCCGCAAGACCGGCAAAACAAATCATGCTGAATAATCTTTTCCTTTTGTCCATAGCAACCTCCATATCGCTACAAATCTAAAGGAGTGAAAAACAGCACACTCTCTGTTTTTCACCCCCATCTTCATTGTAATATTGCATTTACTTATCCAAGCCCTACAGTACAGCAGCAAATGCCTTATCCAAATCCGCAAGGATATCATCGATATTCTCAAGGCCAACTGAGAAACGTACCATACCGCCGTCAATGCCTGC
>CAZPRB010000047.1:7897-13096 GCA_964588645.1 uncultured Acetatifactor sp.
ATTTCCTCATCGGAGGAATTCTTATCCACAAAGATGCACTCAATTCCCATCTTCTTGAAGGTAAAGGAAAACAGGTTGATGGTTCCGCCGTAAATCTCAGCAGTACTGATAATGCTGTCTCCCGCCTTACAGATATTTAATACAGATAACAGAGACGCTGCCTGTCCGGAGGTGGTACACATTGCTCCCACGCCGCCCTCTAATGCTGCAATTTTCTCCTCCACTGCCATAACGGTAGGGTTCCCGAAACGGGAATAGCACAAGCCCTTGGTGGGGTCGTCGAAAATAGCTGCGACCTCTGCTGCGGAATCATAGACGTATGTAGTACTCTGCACGATGGGCAGCACGCGAGGCTCTCCGTTCCCGGGGGTATAGCCCGCATGTAAACATTTTGTTTCGTCTCTCATGGTAATTTCCTCCTTGTATCTTTCTATAACATCAATCAGATATTGAAGTATTTCTCTTGAACAATTCTTTATTCTATACCATTCCACTGTAGATTGCAAGCAAAACAAGCAATCCTGTTTTTCATTGTTTTTCATATTTTTTCTTCAAATTATTGTTTTCATATCAGCAAATCTGTGCTAAAGTGTTATTGTCAGTTTTTAATAGGAATCTATACACAAGGGAGAATTAAAAATGAAGAAAATTTATGAAGGAAAAACAAAAGACGTATTCAGCCTTGACAACGGAAATGTTATGTTGAAGTTCAAAGACGACTGTACCGGCAAGGACGGCGTATTTGATCCCGGCGAGAACAGCGTGGGTTTGACCATCGAGGGCATCGGCAAAGCGAACCTTGAGACCTCCATCCACTATTTTGAATTGTTAAAGGCTGCAGGCATCAAGACTCACTATGTAAGCGCAGACCTTGACAACGCTACCATGGAGGTTCTTCCCGCAACCGTATTCGGTCACGGACTTGAGGTTATCTGCCGTCTGGTTGCTACCGGCAGCTTCATCCGCAGATACGGTGAGTACATTCAGGACGGCACTGTGTTGGAAGGCGGCTACGTAGAGTGCACCTTCAAAAACGATGCTTTGGGCGATCCTCTTGTCACAGGAGAAGGCCTTGCTGCATTGGGAATCATGACTCCCGCAATGTTTGAGAGCATGAAGGAGCAGACCCTGAAGATTACCAAAATCGTTGCAGACGATTTGAAATCCATCGGTCTTGACCTCTGGGATATCAAGTTTGAGTTCGGTTACAACAACAATGAGGTTATTCTGATTGATGAAATTGCTTCCGGAAACATGCGTGTATATAAGGACGGAAAGATTGTTGACCCCGTAGAGTTGACCAAGCTGATTCTGAACAGATAATTCTGAACAGAAATTTCAAACAAATTATTTCAAAAGCAATGCCTGCCCCTCACACGAAGGGCAGGCATTTTGTTTTGTCATATTCCATATGATTCCGATGCTTAAGCCAGAGAAATCTCGTCGATTAGCTTCAACTCTTCCTCGGTAAATGTAGTGTTTTCCAGGGCTTTAATATTGTCCAGAATCTGTGAGGTCTTGGATGCACCAATCAGCACACTGGTCACAATACCATCACGCAAAATCCAGCTCAATGCCATCTCCGCAAGAGTCTGTCCACGCTGACCTGCCAGCTCATTGAGTTTTTTAATCTGTCCCAGACGCTCTTCGGTCAGGCTGTCCTCTCTTAAGAATCTGCCGTCCGTCTTGATACGGCTGTCCGCAGGAATTCCGTTTAAGTACCTGTTGGTCAGGGTTCCCTGTGCCAAGGGACTGAAGGCGATGATGCCCTTCTTCTGTTCTGCAGAAGCCTTCTTCAATCCGTTGTTCTCAATGGTACGGTTGAAAATGGAATAATTATTCTGATTGATGATGAACGGACAATGCAAGTCCTTCAAAATAGCAGCTGCCTTCTCCATGGTGGGACCATCATAATTGGAGATACCTGCGTACAGCGCTTTTCCGCTTGCAACTGCCTGTGCCAATGCACCCATGGTCTCCTCCAACGGTGTATTGGGATCCATGCGGTGATGATAGAAAATGTCCACATATTCCAGACCCAGCCTCTCCAAACTCTGATCAAGACTTGCCAGAAGGTATTTTCTGCTTCCCCAGTCACCATAAGGACCATTCCACATTTCGTATCCGGCCTTGGTACTGATTACCAATTCATCCCTGTAAGGCATAAGGTCCTCCTTCAGGATGCGGCCGAAATTCTTCTCCGCACTGCCGGGTGCCGGACCGTAATTGTTCGCCAAATCAAAGTGTGTGATACCGTTATCGAAGGCTGTGAAGCAAAGCTGCCTCATGTTCTCGAAGGATGCAGTGTCACCGAAATTGTGCCACAAACCAAAGGACACACCTGGTAATTTCAGTCCGCTTTCGCCGCACTGAAAATATTTCATAGATTCATAACGTCTTTCTGAAGCCTGATACATTGAAACCCTCCTATCATTTATGCATTAATATGATATATATTATAAAGGAAAACAATCAAACACGCCATTGGCATATTAAATAATGATTCCCCTTATTTTCCGTTATATTGATTACACAGCATAATCACTCTGTCTGGTTCTCACTATCCGGATGCTTCATGGAGTATTTCTCCTTGTACATCATTTTGTCTGCACGGCGGACTGTATCCTGGATATCGTAGTCAATCCTTTTATCATACATCACATAGCCGCACGCCACTGCCATATTGATGCCAAGCTGCTGCTTCTCATTTTCTGTTCGAACCTCCTGATACAAGGCCTCCACACGGTTCTTGCACTCTGCCAAGGAAATTCCCTTCATCAGCACGCAGAATTCGTCTCCGCCGATACGATAACAATTTCCGATGTCCGCAAATTGACCGGATATCAGCCTTGCACAGGACATGATATAGATATCTCCCTTGTCATGTCCCAGCTCATCATTGCATTTTTTCAGATTGTTTAAATCAAACATAGCGACTATCATATATTCGGGGGTGAAATCTTCTTTACCGATAAAATCTGCATAGGCAGTCCTGTTAAACAGCCCTGTCAGCTTGTCATGAAACGCCATCTGCTCATATTTGCGCGCTTCCTGACCGATGGCAATCAGCTTGCGTATCTCCTGCATGGAATCAACTCCCAATACCACGATATAGGTTACAAATCCCAGCATACCGCACAGCAGTGCTCCCTGCGCGTTGGTATTGTAATAAATCATCATATCGATTGCGAAGCCCACAATGCAACCGCTGATACAGAGCACATTTCTCTTAAGCTGCTTGTGAAAGCCATGCTTCCTGATTTCCAAAATCATCATTGTCACGATGACTACCATCATCAGGCAAATGGAGATATGCGTCAGGAGAAGCGTTTCTCTGAAATCTGCAATTTTCAACAGATGCAGAACAATTCCCAGAAACATATTTACATAACACACCACCAGCGATACATCCCATATCTTATGCGTACGGTTTGTGTGAATGTTTCTAACGAACAGACCGTACGGCACACAGGCAAGCGCCAGTGAAAAAAACGGAATATACGCTGATATCAAATTATTGTTTACAAAAACGGAAAAAATCTCCATGTCCGCCAGCTTCCACAAACCGATTAATATCGAAAAGGTTCCCAGCATAATCAGATTGCTGTTTGCGGTGCCATGCTTATGTGCATACAGGACAAAGCCTATATAGAAAATGCCTGCGACAATTGCAATTAAGCTCAACAAAACAGACGGCAGATCGCGCAAAATCACCGTACTCATAATCTCGTAACGGTCACCAAGATACAGCGTAGGAAAGGCATCTACGGAAGACTGATATACGGGCAGGAAATCAATGCTGATTTCCTTTCCTGCAGCCTCCTGCGTCAGCCGTATTGTGTTACACACACAACCCGGAGTTCGTCCGAAGGAATTGCGATAGTCCGATTGCATGGAATAAACGCGTTCTCCGTCCATGGTTACCATAATCTCCTGATGTACTGTAAAGAATACCAAATAGCACGGTGTATCACCCTCATCCGCAGTGAAGGTATACCTCTGCCGAATGCCCAGAGGCGCGTTGGCATCCTTCAGTGTCTCAACCGAATAATCGGATATGGTTACAAAGCCTTCCTTACCCTCTTTGCTCTTAATCTCCGGGCCGAAGCTAAACAAAGCCTGTAACAACAAAACACCATATATCATCACAAAAATCCAATAAATTTTCTCCAGCTTCCTCATTTGCAATCTATCCTTTACGTCTTACCTTTCACAGTCACCGGGTTTCTCAGGATCTCCCGGATCATCCAAAATTTGTATCGCTGTCGCAGGTCCCAATTCACGCCAGTCCTTCAGCACCCACACAATCTCCTTCTCCGGGGTCACCTCTACCAGCTGCGGGGTCTGTCCGTTATCCCCGGTAGAACAAATAATAGTATTGCCGTTTTTCAATCTGACACAGGACTGACTTCCGCCCACTCTGTACTCCTCCGGCAGCTCAGAATACTTTAATTCCCAAACTATCTCGCCGGCAGGGTTCACCTCACGAGTTGCATTGTCTCGCTCATCTGTAATCAAGGTATTACCATTGTGCAGGCGCACGGCAGCCCACGGTCTGCTGGTCTCATAAGACCAGATGACATTGAAATCCATATCATATTCAACCACCTTATGCAATGCCAGATATGGCACCAGGAAGGTATTATTTGCCGTCATACGAAACCGGCGAAACTGCCCGTGAACGCGATTGGGATCAAGGTTATCATAGGGTACCTCATGTTCATACACGACCTCATTGGTCTTTGTATTCACGATGATCGCACGGGGCGGAAGACCGTTGATTACCATCAGAACCCTGTCCTCATCTATGGGCTGCATGGTATGTACCTCACGTCCCTCTTCCGGCTCGTATTTCCACACCAGCTTCTTATCAGGAGTCACTTCACCGGCCCAGTTCATCCGGGAAAAAACGATGTTGCCGTTTTTCTTCATCCAAATATCATCATATTCAAAACCTTTACCTGTATCATAGGTCCATATAATCTTTCCATCCTTAATCAGGAACATACGATTGCAGCCCTCGCCGATATACAGCATAGGGTGCTGTGCGAGTCCGTTCCCCGGATAGCTTGACGGGGTAGCCTCCGTTCCCACCTGCCAGGCGGGCTCGTCAATCTCCTCTTCCTCCGCTCCGCGCTCAGGCACATCCGGTGCCGTGAACAGCTCTAATATCTCCATCAATGAAAAATTGCTTTTTTC
>CAZPRB010000047.1:13196-16053 GCA_964588645.1 uncultured Acetatifactor sp.
CAAAATTTCAAAGCATAGGAGATTATATCAAAAACGGAGCCACTATTTTGAATACCGTTTTCCTTTTGCTACATATTTTCTTCGGGCTTTTTTTCTATGCAAACGGCACAACCATTCTGTTTTATTATAATTTTCTCAGCATCGCAATAGGATGCATCGGTTATGTGCTCCTGTACCGGGAGCTTTCTAATCTGTACAGTGCCATAACCAATATCGAGATTTTCGTCTTTATGATTCTATGTACCCTCTGCCTTGGCTGGGAATATGGTTTTCAACAATACTGTATGATATTTGTGGTCTCTCTTTTGTTTACCGATTACAGTCTCAACAAAGACCATAAGCTGAGAAAGAATACCATATGTATGCTGGCGCTGGTTGTCATCGCATATTTCTCCCTGAGGGTGTGGACCTTTTCTCACCCCTATGTATATAAGCTTCCCCGAGACACCTCGGCACATACCTTCTATGTGGTAAACAGCTTTTTGACCTTTGCCCTGCTGATGGCTTATTCCTACCTGTACAGCCAGATTGTGTTGCGACTGGAGCTGGCTTTGGTGGATGCTGCCACAAAGGATTCCCTGACCGGACTCTATAACCGCAGGAAGATGCAGGATTTGCTCAATGCCATGTCGGAGCTTCTGGTTTCCAACAGTCCCAGAATCTGCATCGCCATGATTGATATTGACAATTTCAAACGCGTCAACGATACCTATGGGCATGATGCCGGCGATGAAGTACTGAAAACAATGGCGAATGTTCTGCTCAGCAAGAACTCTGAGGATACCCGGGACACCTTCTACTCCTGCCGATGGGGCGGCGAGGAATTCCTTATCTTCTACCGCACGGAGCGCAGCGACGAAGAAATCATCTCCGAATTTGAAACCTTGCGTCAGGAAATTACGGAGCAAACCATTGTATACAACGATAACGAAATTAAATTCTCTGCCACAATCGGGTTGGCCTTTTATCGGGATGGTCTTACCATTACTGAGATGGTAAATACTGCAGATGAAAAGCTTTACGAGGGGAAGAAAAGTACCAAGAACATTGTGGTATGGTAAACACTTACAAGTACTGAAACCCTTTCGGGTGCACCATAAAAGGGCGATGCCTCCTCGGCACCGCCCTTTCTATTTCCCTTTGAATTAAGCTTCCTCTCCTTGGGAGATATCAAGCATGGAAACTGACAGCCTTCCAATTTGCTTTGCATCCTCCACAATCTGATTCATGTGCTCCTTATAGGAATTCATGACCTCCACCAAGGACTCAACCACTGCCTGGTTTTCTTCGGAATAAGAACTCATCTCCTCCACCTTACCACGCAGGTTCTTGAAAATGGAATCCATATTGGATACATTCTTATTCTGCTCCTCAATATGACCATACAGGCTGTCCAAGCTGTTGATTAATCCGTCAAATCCTGTTTCCAGTCCTTCCAGGGACTCCAGGGAATCATTGATTGCCTCATCGCTCTCCACCAGCTGGGCAGAGGTTGCTTCAATCTGATTTCTCATGCTGTCCACAACCGAAATAACACGGTCCGAGCAGCTGTTACTGTCAAATGCCAACGCCTGAACCTGAGAAGCAACTACCGCAAAGCCTGCGCCCGCTTCTCCCGCTCTGGCTGCCTCAATGGAAGCATTCAATGCCAGCATCTTCGTTTTGGAGGCAATCTCCGTAAGCTGTTCCGTTGCCTCAGTAATCTCCTGAATTCTCTCCTGCAGCTGTGCAAATACCGCCTTGGTCTCGCCGACAGTGCTCTTAACAGACTGCATCTGCTTATCCATCGCCTGCATGTTGTCTTTATTCTCGGACATAGCCTCTTCCACATGCTTCACTTCTTTATTCAGTGCATCAATGTGAGTCTCAGTAACCTGCATACAATCCATTGCCTCATCACAGGATGCTTCCACATCTCTGGTACCCTCGGTAATCTCATAGGAACCGTTCTTCAGCTCGGAAGTATTCTCCTCCAGACGCTCATTGACCTTCTGCATTCCTTCCATTCTGCCGGAGGACGTCTCATAATTCACCTTCAGCTCTTCACCCACAGATTTGATGGACTCCAAAAGTCTCTCCGCCTCTTCAGCCTTCTGTGTACTGATACCAATGAAGGCACGTCCGCGGGAGATAGTCTGCAAAATCGCAAAGATTGCAATTACGGACAAAAGCATACACATCAGATACTGCGACAACGGGTCAGCCTTCTCCGGATGAATCACATACAAAAGCATCTGCAAAACCGGTATTTCCACCATCTGCACCTTCGTATATAAGGGCTCCATGTAGAGACCGGAAATACCAACCACTGCAAGAAACAGCGGAAAATCATCACTGTAAAAGTCACCACTGAAAATGGAAATAAAGAATATTACAAGCGGCAAAGTGCAACACAGCACCAGCTGTTTTACAAACTGGCTGGCATGAAATCTCTTCATGGCAAAGGTGGCAATCAAAAACACACACAGACAAGCGCCCACTGCAATCGCACCGGGCCAGGATTGCGTGATAACATTCTTCAGCATGAAGATACCGGCTACCAGTAACGTCAAAATCATTGTTGTTTTGAAAATCTTTTCCTGAGGTATGGGACCCTTGACTCTTTTCTCTTGTTTACTCATATTTTACCCTCCAAATAAGTAAAAGCCTTCTCTGCGGTTCCTTTCTCCATACGTTCCCATCCTTCCACGCATCAGAAAGCCCGCACATATATGATTTTACCATATCGCATTAATCTTTGCACTAGTTTTTTCTGAAATTTATACAAATATTTAAAAAATTGTCGCACTTAATCATTATTTCGTTTCCATACCGTTCCTTGAATGTCTACCTCATCCTCGTAGAATACGGGCTTTTT
>CAZPRB010000048.1:0-15756 GCA_964588645.1 uncultured Acetatifactor sp.
AAGCTAATTATATCGTCAAATATGGATATGATTACTGGTCCATTACTTATTATCCTGGTAAAGGTGCAACAGGATTTCAGGATAAAACGGGAATGTTTGCAGAAATATATGGTGAACAGGAAGAAGATATAGAATGGGATGAGTGATAATTCTAATTCGGAATTCGGAATTGATTATATTTACTTAAAAAATATAGAGAATTATTCGTTATAACATGTCTATCATATTGAGAGAAGCTCTTGATTATGCTTGCAGGAAGGGCGTTGATATGTTGGATGAGAACCCATACAGAAAAATTGTTGTGAACAAGAAACTTTTGGTCAAACAAAGAAAACCGCAACGTGAAACACAGGTATTCTTAGTTAATGAGCAGAAGTTGGTTGCTGATGAGTGTTCTCAAAGGTTTAATAGACGTCCTGCCTGCATGACACCGTTAATGATATTGCTTAATTTCCAATTAGGCTTGCGTATAGGCGAGTTGGTTTCAATCAAGTGGTCGGATGTTGGTGACAAATATCTTCAGATTCAGCGTATGGAAGTTGAAGATTACACGTTAGTTGAGAAGGATGGAAGAATGTCTACAATTCCTAACGGCTATAAGATTGTAAATTACAATAAGTCTGATGCAGGAACCAGAGAGGTGTTTCTTAACAGCGAAGCCAAGAAGATATTGGAATTGGTTCGGAATGTTCACAGTACCAATGGGTATGCGGATGACGATTTTATATTTATCTCCAGTCAGACGAAAAGACGGGGCAATTCTCGGACAATAACCAAATATCTTGAGAAGATATGTGATAGTATTGCCATTCCGAATAAAAGTAATCATAAGATACGTAAGACTTATATTTCGTCTTTATTTGATAAGGGTGTTAATATTGATACGATTCGCAGACAGGCCGGACATGAAGATGAGCGCACGAGCCTTAATAATTATTGCTTTGACCAAAGTGAGAATCTTCAGTTAGAAGCGCAGCTGGAAGGTGCAAAAAACATTATTACAGCTAAGATATCTGTTATTGCATAGCAATATTATTAAAAGTGTAATCAAGTGTAATCAAAAGAAAAAACAAAAAAGTGCCTATTTTAGGCACTTTCCGAGCAGGGGAAGAGGGAATCGAACCCCCGTTAACGGTTTTGGAGACCGCCGCACTACCGCTGTACTATTCCCCTATGTATATAGGCTTATCACGGATTTGTCAACCGACGAAGCATATTATAGCACAGTTCCCATTTGTTTAGCAAGAGAAAAAACAAAATTTTTGCAATAATTTTTACAATTCATTTATGGGCGGTGCGGGAGTGAAGAATTTATTATTTATTTCAGTGTTAATATTTATATGTTTTTATATATTTTTATATGTTTTACACATGAAAATACCCAAGGCGAACCTTGGGTATTTTCATGTGTAAAAGGGGAATTTCGGAAATGCGTTTGCATTTTCGAGTAACTACAGTATATGATATGAAAAGTGTTTTGTCTATAGAAAACATAAAAATATAGTGAAAATCATGTTAAAATTATCGACATAGGACGACATGAATCGACATATATGGACAAATTTCATGCCTTATTTGGGATAATACAGATATTGCCGCTGAAAAATTCTTGATTTCGCCGGCATATCTATGTACAATATTTTCATATGCATAAGTGATATCGTAGCATAAGTGATATCGCAGCACAGGCAGTATTTACAATATTTATAGGAAAGAGGTCAGAATGGATAAAAATTATAATTCACCTGCAGAGGTTGTGGAAATGAATATGAGGGCGGGAGTGGAGAAGGCTAACCATCCGCTTTTCAGAATGATATTGTTGGGAATCATGTCCGGTATCTTTGTGGCATTGGGAGGAGCAGCCAGCAACACTGCGGTGCATTCCATTCCCAATGTGGGAATCGACAGATTGATCATAGGTCTGGTGTTCCCTGTGGGATTGATGATGATTATCTTTACAGGAGGGGAATTGTTTACGGGCAACTGTCTGATGCTGATGGGAGTGCTTGACAGGAGAATTACCGTGAAGGCATTTCTCAGAAATTTGCTGGTAGTATATTTCAGCAACCTGGCAGGAGCCCTGCTGGTAGCCGGATTGGTATGCATGACGGGAAATTTGGATTTTACGGACGGACTGCTGGGTGCCTACGCCATCAAGGTCGCGGTGGGCAAGGTGGCAATCAGCCCGGTGGGAGGCATAGCCTCCGGAATCCTGTGTAATATTTTGGTGTGCACCGCAGTTTTGCTGGCGCTTGCCGCCAGAGATATCGTGGGTAAAATAGGTGGAATCTTTTTCCCTATTATGGTATTTGTAGTGGGTGGCTTTGAACACTGCATTGCCAATATGTTCTTTATCCCTCTGGGCATCATGGCAGCACAGAATCCGGCTTATGTGGCAAAGGCGCAGGAGGCATATGGCTTTACAACGGCACAGATAGAGGGATTGACGGTATTAAACAGTCTGAATAATTTCATCCCCGTTACCGTTGGAAATATCATTGGCGGAATGCTCTGCGTGGCTTTGCCCCTGTATTATGCACATAGGAACAAGTGGGATGTCACGAATGGATAGTTCCTTCTGTAAACATCCGTTCCTTTTCCAGGGTGTCGGGAATGGGTTGACCGCTGTTCAGTATTTTCTTGGATAACACATCTAAGTGATGCAGCTTCTGAGCCGTCTTTATCTCATGATGGCTCAGAATATCGGTATACATGGGATTTTGCTTCATCTTCTCACAGATATCCTTGGGGAAGGGACAGTAAGTAAACAAAATCCGTCTGGCCACCTTGTTAAGTCTCGGGGAACCGTTTCCTTCGAACATAATCCATACAATATAATCTCTGACAAACATTTCCTTGAAGCTATTTTTAGTGCGCTGCAGTCCTGAGCGTACTTTTTCTTTTGCCTCGGAGGACAAATCATGATTCTTGCGGTAGAACTGTATGTAATCAAAGTATTCGCTGGTCAGGGAAGGATCGGTGATATCATTCCAGCGGCTGCCCTGAATTCGTTTGCACAGTTCCCAGCGGAATTCGCCTGCCAGACGAATGGAGGTCAGCTCTATATCGTCCAGATGGAAGATGGAGAAAAACATTCTTCCGGAGCTGTTCCGCCGTTTTCCTTCTATTTCCTGCCACATGATACCGCGGATTCCCACATTTGGCATAAGAATCACGTCCGGCAAATACTCCTGATGAATCAGTTCCTTACCCAGAACGTTGATATTTTCCATATCGAAGCTTTCTCTGTAGAACAGAGTGTAATCAATTCGTTTGACTTGTTCGATAGCCTTTGCCACTGTGGATACCGTTACATAAGAGTCCTTTAAGCTCTTTAGCACATTGTCGGAACTAAAAAGCGGACAAAAGACAGATACACGTCCGTAGGTTATCTTGTTGACGGCGGGGAACATGTTCCGCAGCTCGTAGTTCACCTTTGCCATGTTGTCGTTTTCCAGAGCCTTCAGATCGGCATCCGTGATATTTCCGTTCAACTTCTGCTTGTGAATATAGTCGTTATAGTCTTGGTCGAATTCGTTGCGGCTGGGTTCCTTTTTGCCCCGGAAAATTGCCAGCAGCCAATCATAGAAGGTGTATATGCCCTGTGAGCTGTGGTCCTCCATGGTGTCAAGCAAATTGTACAGATAAATGGCATTGTCGATACCTGCCAGTTCCTCATCTGCATAACCAAAATAAAGGAACATCCTTACCGGTGCGGGAATGGCGATTGCCTGCAGGGCACGTTCGAAGATGACGGAGTACAGGGAATAAAACTCAGAGGTCAGTGTAGCGCGCAGACGGGTGGCCTCCTCGTCGGAGGAAGTTCTGCTGCTGAGCAGCTTGTAGGTATGTACATTTTGTCTGAAGGAAGCGGACAACTCCAAATCCTCCCCTGCAAATTCCAAAATAGTATTGAGGGAGCCGGTCAATTCAGCCATAATGGAGGAATTGTCAGCTTCTTCGCCGGAGGATTCCCGGGGAACCTGTATTCTGGCCACAAAGCTCCTAAAGGTGGAGAGACGTTGCTCCAGCATGGAACTTTCCACATCACAGATAGGACCAAATTGCGTGATGATGCGGCTGATGTCAGCGAACAGGGTGTCGGAATCGGCACAGCTTGCTCCCAGTTTGTAGTATAACGAGGTATAGAAATCAAATAAATCATTGCCCGAGGAATGGAAATAGTAGCCGGTAATCTGTTGGAGGTAGCGATGCTGCTCATCCAGTACCACATAGGCTCTTCTGAAATCCAGACTGCATTTGCGCAGAAAGCCGGAGGAAACCGAGGAGCTTTGAACGAAGGATTTGTAGGCATCTCCGGAGAAGATGCGGGCGAATCCCAAATAATAATCTGCCAGCCATAAATCGGGAGCCTCCTCGCCCAAATAAGCAGTCAGCTCGTTCCAATTGCTCAGGCTGCGCGGCGGGATACGGTAGCGCGTGCAGAGCAGAATGTATTTCTTATAATCATCCTGCAGACATTGGTGGAAATTGACACAGTTCACTTCGGATGTAGAGCAGCGCTCCAGCATGGTATTAATCTGATAGCAGGCCGAAAGAATAAATAATCTGGACACATCCGGGTGCTTTTCCAACAGAAGATTCAAGGCATCCATGCTGGAGAAGGGATAGGTAATGATAGTGGCATCCTCCGTCACCTTATAAGACATAAGATGCACCTCGGAGCATATCTCGCAGATGCCGACCACATCACCCTTTCCCAGCTGATAGCTTCCGCCGGAGTAGGAGGCGGATATTTTGCCTGATGTAATCAGGTGCAACGCTGTCATGGGCTGTCCGTATTCGTATACAGTTGTTCCTTTTTCTAATGTAATTCCCGTCATATAAGTACCCCACATACCTTCTAAAAGGTTCACTGTCTATAGTATACTACAAAGTCTATATAATTTTCTACTGTACTTTTGGCGAAAATGTGATAAAATAAAAATACATACGTGTCAGTTTTGTCGGGAGGTGCCGTTTTTCATGCAGGATATGGAGTACAGACAGAAGCTAATTGAAGATTATAAGCAGGTGGTGACACCGCTTTTGCGGTATCTTCCTTGGCTGGAAAAGAATTCAGGGAAGTCCGTAAGCACCAATTATACGGGAAGTAATGTTACGGATCATTCTATTGGCTTTCCTGTTTACGACGGAACCCTCATGAATTTCGTGAAGGAAGCGTCCAAGACATCCCTGATGGACCGCAACTACAGATATGTTTTTGTACGCAATAACATCCGAAACCATGAGGATGAGCGCAGGATTATCAAGAAGGCGGGTATCCGCGAGTGGGAGGTTCTGTGCGGTATTCTGTCCAAATATGTGCTGAGCGGTATGACCAAGGGCAAGGTATGGAACGAGGCTGTTGAGGAAGGCATCTTTTATCTGGTGCTGGATCAGATGAAGAGTATTATCGAATACTGGGACAAGCCTTTGGACATAGAAGAACTGTAAGGCACGGAGGAGAGTAATGGGCGAGAAATCGATACAGAAGAAGAAATACATATTGGAGACGGCAAGAAAGGTTTTCATGGAGAAGGGCTTCAAGAAGGTTACCATGAAGGATATCGTCGAGGCGTGTGAAATCAGTCGCGGCGGTCTCTATCTATATTTTGAGAGCACCAGCCAGATTTTTTTGGAGGTGCTGAAATTAGAGAGCCAGGAGGCGGATGATGTGTTTTCTGACAGCATCACTGAGGATGCCACGGCTGCAGATATTTTGATTTTGTTCCTGAAGGAGCAAAAGAAGGAACTGCTCCGCAAAAAAAATACGCTGACACAGGCAATTTACGAGTTTTATTTTGAAAATGAGCTTCCCAAAAAGGACAATGTGCTGAAGAAACAGTTCGACTCGGCTGTGAAAATTATAGAGAAGCTCATCGAGGCCGGAGTGGAGAACGGCGAATTTTATTGTGAGGATTGTAAGGGTACTGCCAGGAACATCATGTTTGTGCTGGAGGGACTGAAGATATCCGCACAGACAATCGGTATCACAGCAGATGCTGTGGATAGGGAACTTCTCTATATCTTGAGAGGTCTGGGAGTGGAAGAATAGCGGAAGCTTGGATGCTTCAGGGAAATAATCCCTGGAGCATTCTGTATGTACGGACAATGAGTGCAAAAAAATATCCAAAATCTACCCAAATTTGTTGTTTTATGCTATTGTGAGAAAAGACGTTGTGTTGTATATTGTTAAATAAGGTGGGCTTTGGGGAAATACATGGCCCTGTAGAAGCAGAAAAAATATTTCGGAGGAAAAACATGGGAAACGTAAGACGTATCTATGTAGAAAAGAAGGAACCATTCGCAGTAAAGGCAAAAGAACTGCATGAGGAACTGAAAAATTATTTGGGCATTAATGTCAGGAAGGTTCGTGTATTTATCCGTTATGATGTGGAGAATATTTCGGATGAAGTGTTTGCAAAGGCATGCAAGACCGTTTTTTCAGAGCCTCCTGTAGATGATTTATATGAGGAAACCATCGAGGTGCCCGCAGACGGTAAAGTATTCTCTGTAGAATACCTTCCGGGTCAGTTTGATCAGAGAGCGGATTCCGCTGTACAGTGTGTGCAGTTTTTGAATGAGAATGAGGAGCCCATCATCAAGACAGCAGTGACCTATCTGATGGAGGGCGATATCACGGAGGAGGAGTTCGTCAAAATCAAATCCTACTGCATCAATCCCGTGGATTCCCGTGAGACGGATATGGTGAAGCCCGAGACCTTGGTTACCGTATTTGAGGAGCCTGCAGATGTGGCTGTTTTTGACGGCTTCAAGGATATGCCTGAGAGTGAGCTTCGTACCCTGTACGATTCCCTGGGACTTGCCATGACCTTCAAGGATTTCTTACATATTCAGAATTATTTCCGTGACGACGAGAAGAGAGACCCTTCCATGACAGAAATCCGTGTGCTGGACACCTATTGGTCCGACCACTGTCGTCATACAACCTTTTCCACCGAGCTTACAGAGGTGGAATTCGGTGACGGATATTATCGTTCTCCCCTGGAGACCACCTATCAGAGCTATCTGGACACCAGAGAAGAGATTTTTAAAGGCAGAGAGGATAAATTTGTCTGCCTGATGGATCTGGCGCTGATGGCAATGCGTAAATTAAAGAAGGACGGGAAGCTTGAGGATATGGAGGTATCTGATGAAATCAATGCCTGCTCCGTAGTGGTTCCCGTTGAGATGGATTACGGTGACCATGTTGAGACGGAAGAGTGGCTGGTGTTCTTCAAGAACGAGACACACAACCACCCTACGGAGATTGAACCCTTCGGTGGTGCGGCCACCTGTCTGGGCGGTGCTATCCGAGATCCTCTTTCCGGTCGTGGTTATGTATATCAGGCAATGCGTGTGACCGGTGCGGCAGATCCCACCGTGCCCGTTGCTGATACCTTAAAGGGTAAATTATCCCAGAAGAAGCTGGTTCGCGGTGCGGCAGACGGTTATTCCTCCTATGGTAACCAGATTGGTCTGGCTACCGGACTGGTAAAGGAAATTTATCATCCGGATTATGTGGCTAAGCGAATGGAAATCGGTGCCGTTATGGGTGCAGCTCCCAGACGAAACGTAATCCGTGAGAACTCCGATCCCGGAGATATCATCATCCTGCTGGGCGGACGTACCGGACGAGACGGCTGCGGCGGTGCTACCGGTTCCTCCAAGGTGCATACAGAGGCGTCTATTGAGACCTGCGGCGCTGAGGTACAGAAGGGGAATGCCCCCACGGAGCGTAAGATTCAGAGACTGTTCCGCCGTGAGGAGGTCAGCCGTCTGATTAAGAAATGTAACGATTTCGGTGCAGGCGGTGTGTCAGTTGCCATCGGTGAGCTGGCAGACGGTCTGACTGTTGATTTGGATAAGGTACCCAAGAAATATGCGGGTTTGGATGGTACGGAGCTTGCAATCTCCGAGTCCCAGGAGCGTATGGCTGTGGTGGTAGACCCCAAGGATGTGGATACCTTCCTTGGCTATGCAGCAGAGGAGAATCTGGAGGCAATTCCCGTGGCTACCGTAACAGAGGAGCCCAGACTGGTGCTCAACTGGAGAGGAAATAAGATTGTGAATCTGAAGCGTGCCTTCCTTGATACCAACGGTGCGCATCAGGAGACAACCGTTAAGGTTGACATCCCGAAGGAGGATGAGAATTATTTTGAGAAATGGGCTGTGGAAGCTGTAGGCGAGAAGCTGGAAGAGGGTGACGTTAAGGGTGCATGGCTTGCACTGTTGAATGATTTGAATGTCTGCTCCCAGAAGGGTCTGGTTGAGATGTTTGACTCCTCCATCGGTGCCGGAAGTGTACTGATGCCCTATGGCGGTAAGCATCAGCTCACAGAGACCCAGGCTATGATTGCTAAGCTTCCCGTACTGAAGGGTAAGACTGACACCGTCACCATGATGAGCTATGGCTTTGACCCCTACCTGTCATCCTGGAGTCCCTACCACGGAGCTGTCTATGCAGTGGTAGAGTCCATGGCGAAAATCGTTGCAAACGGCGGTGATTTCAGCAAGATTCGTTTTACCTTCCAGGAGTATTTCCGCAGAATGACAAACGACCCCGGTCGTTGGAGTCAGCCCTTTGCGGCACTCTTAGGTGCATATGACGCACAGATTGGTTTCGGACTTCCTTCCATCGGCGGTAAGGACAGTATGTCCGGTACTTTTAACGATATTGATGTACCTCCCACATTGGTATCCTTTGCAGTGGATATTGCGAAGTATGGGGAGGTCGTTACTCCGGAGCTCAAGCAGGCAGGCAACAAGCTGGTTCGCTTTGAAATCGAAAAGGATGATTTTGATATCCCGATGTACGAGGCAGTGGCGGAGCTCTATACGGCAATCCATGAATTGACGGCGGCTAAGACCATTGTGTCCGCATATGCGTTGGATTCCAAGGGCGTGGCAGCTGCTGTATCCAAGATGGCATTCGGTAATAAGCTGGGTGTAAGGATTGACAATGAAGTAACCACGGATGACCTGTTTGCAAATGGTCTCGGTGATATTGTGGCAGAGCTTCCTGCCGATAAGCTGGCAGAGCTGGATGCAAAGGAAATCGGATATACCGTAATCGGTACCGTGACCGAGGAACCTGTATTTGTATACGGTGATGTGAAGATTACCATGGAGGAAGCACTTTCCGCATGGACCTCCAAGCTGGAGAAGGTATTCCCCACCAAGGCGGTGAAGGGCACAGAGCCTGTTGCAAGTGATGTTTACAAGGCAGACAGTATTTATGTATGTAAGAATAAAATTGCTAAGCCTACAGTATTTATTCCTGTATTTCCCGGTACCAACTGTGAGTATGACAGCACAAAGGCATTTGAGCGTGCGGGTGCAAATGTTATCACAAAGGTATTTAAGAATTTGACGGCTGAAGATATCCGCAGCTCCGTGGCAGAGTTTGAAAAGGCAATCGGACAGGCGCAGATTATCATGTTCCCCGGCGGCTTCTCCGCAGGTGATGAACCTGATGGCAGTGCTAAGTTCTTTGCAACCGCCTTCCGGAATGAGAAGATGAAGGAAGCGGTTATGAAGCTGTTAAATGAGAGAGACGGTCTTGCACTGGGTATCTGTAATGGCTTCCAGGCGTTGATTAAGCTGGGACTGGTACCCTACGGTGAGGTAGTGGGACAGAAGGAGGATTCACCTACTCTGACCTTCAACACCATCAATCGCCATATCTCCAAGATGGTATACACTAAGGTGGTTTCCAATAAGTCTCCCTGGCTGCAGGGTGCGGAGCTTGGAGCAACCTACTGTAACCCTGCATCCCATGGTGAGGGACGTTTCGTAGCACCCAAGGAGTGGCTGGATAAGCTGTTTGCAAACGGACAGGTAGCTACTCAGTATGCTGACCGGGATGGCAATGTATCCATGGATGAAGAGTACAATATCAACGGTTCTTACTGTGCTATCGAGGGTATCACTTCTCCCGACGGCAGATGCTTCGGTAAGATGGCTCACTCCGAGAGACGTGATGTGGCAGTTGCCGTGAATATCTACGGTGAGCAGGACATGAAGATATTCGAGAGTGGTGTAGCGTACTTTAAATAAGACTTCAGTTAAAATGCGAAAGAATGAGAGGGTCGGGAAATGTCAAAAAACAAAAGAAAAATTGGTGTAATGCTTGCTGCCGTGTGTGTATTGTTACTGCCGCTTACTGTATATGCGGCATCCGAGGGCACGGAGTATGTATCGAATATGTACGCAACCTTTTGGTCGCTGGTTCCGCCGGTAGTTGCGATTGCTCTGGCGCTGGTGACCAAGGAAGTGTATAGCTCCTTGTTTATAGGAGTTGTAATCGGAGGCTTTTTCTATGCAAACTTCAATCCGGAGTTGGCAATGAACCACATCTTTGTGGATGGCATGGTGGGCGTACTCTCCGACAGCTGGAATGTGGGTATTTTGATATTTCTGGTCATCCTGGGAGGACTGGTAAGCCTGATGAACAAGGCAGGCGGCTCGGCAGCCTTCGGTAAATATGCCGGAGAGAAGATAAAGACTAAAACAGGCGCACAGCTTGCCACGGTGCTGCTGGGATGTCTGATTTTCATTGATGATTATTTCAACTGCCTGACTGTGGGAAGCGTAATGAAGCCGGTGACGGATAAGCATAAGGTATCTCATGAAAAGCTTTCCTATCTGATTGACGCTACGGCGGCTCCTGTGTGTATTATTGCACCGATTTCTTCCTGGGCGGCAGCAGTTTCAGGCTTTGTAGAGGGTGAGAACAGTCTGTCATTGTTTATACAGGCGATTCCCTTTAATTTCTATGCATTGTTCACCATCTTCTTTATGGTGATGTCCATTCTCCTTAGGGTGGAATTCGGACCGATGAAAAAGGCGGAGGATGCAATGCTGACTCTGCAGGATAAGGCGAAGGAGACAGAGGACAAAGAGGGGAAGGGCAAGGTGATCGACCTTGTGGTTCCGATTATCTCTCTGATTGTGTGCTGTGTTATCGGCATGATTTATACGGGTGGCTTCTTTGACGGTGTAGGCTTTGTGGATGCCTTTTCCGGTAGTGATGCATCCGTTGGGCTGATGCTGGGAAGCTTTATCGCGCTGTTGATAACCGTTGCTTTTTATATGCTGCGTCGAGTGATGAATTTAAAGGAGTGCATGGATTGCCTTCCCGATGGATTTAAGGCCATGGTACCGGCAATTCTGATTCTCACGCTGGCATGGACCTTGAAGGCTATGACGGACAGTCTCGGTGCAGCGGTCTTTGTGGAGACTGCGATGAAGGGCTGCGCAGAAGGACTGATGGCTTTCCTGCCTGCGATTATCTTCCTGGTAGGCTGCTTCCTTTCCTTTGCAACAGGAACCAGCTGGGGAACCTTCGGTATCCTGATTCCGATTGTTGTTGCGGTGTTCAATGGTGTAGACCATCAGTTGATGGTTATCTCTATCTCAGCCTGCATGGCGGGGGCTGTGTGCGGTGACCATTGTTCTCCGATTTCCGATACCACCATTATGGCTTCGGCGGGGGCAGAGTGCGAGCATGTGAAGCATGTATCCACCCAGCTGCCGTATGCGATACTGGTTGCGGTAATCTCCTTTGTCGTGTATATTTTTGCCGGCTTCTGCAAGAGCGCGTGGATTTGTCTGCCTGTGGGCATGGCAATTGTGATAGGAGTTCTGGCAGTGATGAAGGCTGTAGGAGCAAAGGATTTGACCAAATAAAGAATAAAGGGTTTGATAGAAGTGACAGAAGCGGAAAAATACTATAAAAAAATGACGGAGACTCCCCTGACAAAGCTGGTGATATCTTTGGGGATACCTACTACGATATCCATGCTGATAACCAGTGTTTACAACATGGTAGATACGTATTTTGTAGGAACCTTGGGAGAAAGCCAGCAGGCGGCTACAGGCATTCTTTTCACGCTGCAGGCTATTATTCAGGCGATTTCATTTATGCTGGGGCAGGGCTCCGGCTCCATGGTATCCAGGGCATTGGCAGATAAGAATACGGAGGAGGCTTCCGAATATGTATCCACAGCCTTCTATACAGGTGCATTAGCAGGCAGTGTATTGATGATATTCGGATTTCTGTTTCTGGATCCCTTTATGCGGCTCCTGGGAAGCACGGAGACCATCCTTCCTTATGCCAGACAGTATGGCGCCTGTGTTTTAATTATGTGTCCTATTGTGGTCTGTTCCTTCGTGTTGAATAACAATTTGCGTTATGAGGGTAAGGCCTTTTATGCTATGATAGGTCTGGGAATCGGCGGAGTGCTTAATATCTTCGGAGATTATCTGTTGGTTATGGTATTTCCGATGGGGGTACTGGGAGCGGGAATTGCCACGGCGGTATCCCAATTTATCAGCTTCTGTATTCTGCTGCATTTTTACAGAAAGAAAGCACAGGGAACCATCAGTCTTCGCTATGTCAGCAGAAAAGCGCATATTTATCTGACGATTGGCCGAGTGGGTTTCCCGGCACTCATCAGACAGGGACTCAGCTCCTTTTCCAACGGTCTGTTGAACAATCTGACCAGACCCTACGGAGATGCTGCCATTGCAGCTATGAGTGTGGTCAACAGATTCTCAGCATTTGTGATGTGTGTGGGACTGGGTATCGGTCAGGGCTTCCAGCCTGTTGCAGCCTTCAACTATCAGGCAAAGAAGATTAAGAGAGTCAAGAAAGCACTTTTGGTGACGATGACGATTGGCTTCTGTATGATATGCGCGGCTGCCGTTCCCGGCTTCGTCTTTGCGGAACAAATAGTTTATCTCTTTCAGAAGAGTGAGGCAGTGGCAGAAATCGGCACTTTTGCATTGCGCTGTGCGTGCATCGGCGCCATGTGTCTTCCGCTTTCCGTACCCATTAATATGCTATACCAGAGTACCGGAATGGCAGGCTTGTCTTCCCTGCTATCCTTGCTGCGTTCCGGTCTGATGTTTATTCCAACTCTGATAATTACTACAAATCTGTGGGGCTTGACGGGTATCCAGATATCCCAGCCCTTTGCAGATGTAGCAACCGGAATTATCTGTCTGCCTTTTATTATCTCCGCTTTCCGCTGGAAGGAAGAGACAGAGGAAAATGAGGTCGGAAAATGAATCAAATGAATTATCAGAAGGAACTGGAAAAGGTATTAGCCGGTCTCGGAGCGCAGGCTCCGAGACTGTTTTTACATAGCTGCTGTGCACCCTGCAGCAGTTATTGCCTGGAATATCTGTGTCAGTATTTTGAGATAACGGTTTTCTATTATAATCCAAATATCTCGGCGGAAGAGGAGTATCGGAAGCGGGTGCAGGAGCAGAAACGCCTGATTGCTTCTTATAATAATGAGAAGAAAGGATATCCTATTTCTATTGTGGAGGGGGATTATGAACCATCCAAATTCTATGAGATAGCAAAGGGATACGAAAATTGCGCTGAGGGCGGTGAACGCTGTTTTAGATGCTTTGAGCTGCGGCTTCGGGAGACTGCGGTTAGAGCACGCAAGGAGGGCTATGATTACTTTGCCACGACCCTAACCATCAGTCCGTTAAAAAATGCAACGAAACTGAATGAAATCGGACAGGCGCTCAGTGAAGAATACGGGATACCATGGTTGCCGTCTGATTTTAAGAAAAAGAATGGATATAAACGTTCTGTGGAACTGTCTGCGAAATATGATTTGTACAGACAGGATTATTGCGGCTGTGCCTATTCAAAGGCAGAGCGTGAGAGCGGAAGCTGTGAGAATGACCAATCTACTTGCGGGGACTGCAAAAGTACGATATAATGTGCAGAAAAGAGCAGAGCGTATCTGCCGGAAATGCCGGAGAATAACATTTGGAAACGGAGTAAGGTTATGAAGAAGATTTTAGATATGTTAACGGAAGAGATGCAGAAGGCGTTTGAAGCTGCGGGATATGACGGTGCGCTGGGTAAAGTGACTGCATCCAACCGTCCTGACCTGTGTGAGTATCAGTGTAACGGTGCCATGGCAGGTGCAAAGCAATACAAAAAGGCTCCTATTATGATTGCGAATGAGGTGGCTGAGAAGCTGGCAGACAGCAAAGTATTCAAGGAGGCAGCAGCAGTGGCTCCCGGTTTCCTGAATTTGAAGGTGACGGAGGAATTCCTGCTTTCCTATATAGAGGGCATGAAGACCGATGCAAAATTTGGTCTGGAAATGCCCCAAAAGGCTAAGAAAATCATTGTGGACTATGGTGGACCCAATGTTGCCAAGGCATTGCATGTAGGACATTTGCGTTCTGCTGTCATCGGTGAGAGTGTGAAGAGAATTGCCCGCTTTGCAGGACATGAAGTCATCGGAGATATTCACCTGGGCGATTGGGGTCAGCCTATGGGATTGATTATCCATGAGCTGGAGCTGCGTTATCCTCAGCTTCCGTATTTTGATGAGAGTTATACCGGAGAGTATCCGGAGGAGTCCCCTGTAACCATTGCAGAGCTGGAGGAAATCTATCCCACAGCCAGCGGGAAATCTAAGGAAGACTCTGAATACAAAGAAAAGGCGATGGAGGCAACCTATAAGCTTCAGAACGGTGTAAGAGGTCACCGTGCGCTTTGGAATCATATTATACGTGTCTCTGTAGCAGATTTAAAGAGAAATTACAACAATCTGAATGTAGAATTCGATCTCTGGAAGGGTGAGTCCGATGCCCATGATTGGATTCCGGATATGGTTAAGGATATGAAGGAGCAGGGCTATGCTTACATCAGCGACGGAGCATTGGTGGTAGATGTGAAGGAAGAGACTGATACCAAAGAGATTCCCCCCTGCATGATTTTAAAATCCGACGGGGCATATCTGTACAATACAACGGATTTGGCAACCATCAGGATGAGAATGGCAGAATATGCACCTGATAAGATTGTTTATTTGACGGATAAGCGTCAGGAGCTCTATTTTGAGCAGGTGTTCCGCTGTGCCAAGAAAACGGGTCTGGTAAAGCCGGAGACCGAGCTTCTGCACATCGGCTTTGGTACTATGAACGGTAAGGACGGCAAGCCGTATAAAACCCGTCAGGGTGGTGTGCCCAGACTGGAGAATCTCATTGGCGAGATTAATGAGGAGATGCTTCGCAAAATCAAAGAAAACAGTGAGACCAAGGGATATCAGGTGGATGAGGAAGAGGCTTCCAAGACTGCCAAAATCGTGGGACTTGCAGCTATCAAATATGGTGATTTGTCCAATCAGCCTGCGAAGGATTATGTATTTGACGTAGATCGTTTCACCTCCTTTGAGGGAGATACCGGTCCCTATGTGTTATATACCATCGTTCGTATCAAGTCCATCCTTACAAAGTACAAGGAGCAGGGTGGTGATGTGGATGCTGCGAAGCTTCAGAAGGTGAGCAATGACGCTGAGAAAGCACTTGTTATGGAACTGACCCGGTTCAATGCCACGATGGAAGCGGCATACGAAGAGAGTGCGCCTAACAAGATTTGTGCATATATCTATGACCTTGCCAATCAGTTTAACCGTTTCTACCATGAGACTCCGATTCTGGGAGAGAAAGATGAGACAAAGAAGGCCGGTTGGATTGCACTGCTTGTGCTCACAAGAGATGTGTTGGAGACCTGTATCGATTTGCTGGGCTTCAGTGCACCTGAGAGAATGTAAGAGCGTGCCGGACCTTTTGGAAAAAAAAGAAAAAAGCTGTTGACAAAAGGATAGCGTCATTGTATACTAACAAAGTCGGTTGCGTGGAAACGCCACCGACAAATGGAATCTTAGCTCAGCTGGGAGAGCATCTGCCTTACAAGCAGAGGGTCATAGG
>CAZPRB010000049.1:0-14719 GCA_964588645.1 uncultured Acetatifactor sp.
CATCAGGAATCAGCATATCTCCTTCGAAGTTTACCTTGATTTCCTGACCATTCAAGGGCTGAACCACCTGACCTTCGCAAATCAGATTAATATCAAAGGCTTTGTATTTCTTAACAGTTGCCTGCTCGTTTTCCTCAGCTGCTGCAATGACTACCTCTGCCGGGCTCACTGCCACCGCAGACACGGTTGTTCCCTCCGCAAAAGCAGATGCAGGTCCGCTCACTGTAATCGTCACGCCATCTACAGTAACAGGCTCCAATGTTACAACTGCATCATTCCCGGATACGGATTCTTCCAATGCATTTCCGCTGCTCACGCTTTCCATTGCCTTCGCAGGAAGGATGTCTGTGAATAACATTGCTGCACACAATCCGGTTGCTATCATTCTCTTCATTAATCCAAGCTTCATTTGGCTCCTCCTTGAATTTGTATCACTCTATCGACACTATGAACCTATTCATACTTTTCATTCTCTAGTAGTAATATAGCAACGTAAAGTCACACGTCGGTCACATCAATGTGAATTTACAAAAAAAATGTGATGAAACATCATTTCATCACACCATTTCTGTTACCATATTCTTTTCCTGCTGCTTCACAAGCTCTGCCAGCTTTTCCAAAAGCTTCACTTCGCCGTCAAATCTGGCTTTTTCCGTGCCATCCGTATCGTAGATAACACCCTGCCAGCTGGTATTGCGGCGGGATGTCACCTCCACATCATAGGTGCACACTCTTCCGCGCTCCTCAAGAATCTCCTCCGCCACGCGAACCGGCTTCGGGATTCCCCTGTATGCATTGTCGGTACCGCTGCCATTCTCAAAGCTTCTCTTGTTCTGAAATGCCTGCGGATATCCGATACTGTCAAACAGCTTATCCATTTTCAACAGAAGCTCTCCGATTCCCGAAAAAGAAATTTCATCCTTACACATCGGGGAATAGGCGCTTCCGCTTATGTAATCTCCACAGGCATCCATACAGATACGGAACATATTTACGGAATAAAACCTCCTGCCCTGATTCATATACGACCTCTCTATCTAATCAAGGAAGATGTCGCCGTCGTCACTTCCTCAAAATCTATTTTTGTAATAATACGCTTGCTCTTGGCCTGCTCCTGAAAGCGCTTCAGAATACGTTCCGCAATCGCCGGGCAACTCTCGAAGGTGCATGTAGGCAACAGAACCACAAATTGGGAATCGCTGTAGCGCGCTGCCACATCTCCGATGCGAAGAGCTTCTTTTAATACGTCCTCCATCTGATTCATCGCCTGACCGATGACATATTGCTCCATCTGCGGATTACTATTCCCACTATTCTCCTTCAACCGGAGTGTCAGAAGCATAATGTATTCCGCTTCGCCCAACCGGCTTATCTTCCTGGCTTCGAGACGGTAGATCTCACGGAAAACAGGATATCCGCAGATATAAGCCCCCTCCGGATCCTCCTCCGTCATATCCTTATGCACATTTTCAATCTCTTCAGCTTCCGTCCCCTTAGTCATCTTCAGCAGCTCCTGATGAACTGCCTCCAATCGGGGGGATTTGCGTACACCCAACGCATTGTAGAGTGCCTTCACAGCCTGATCATAGCACTCCATGGCAAGCTGCTGCTTGTTTTGGCGAATCAACGCGGTAATTCTGTAGCTGTGCAGCCATTCATCCACTGCATCATACTTTAAGCCTTCCGCACAAAGCTGCTCCGCTTCCTCAAAGCGTTCCTGCGACATGTACAGCTCTGCCAATGTCTTCACCGCTGACAGAAACATAGAATGATAATATGCAGACAGGGTCACCACCCAATGCTTATCGGTGATCTTCGGCATAAAATCACCCTTGTACAGCTCGATTGCCTTTTCGTAATACTTGATTTTATCGCAGGTATCCGTCACCTTTTTGGCGGATTCACAGAATTGTTCAAATTCCTCTGCATCAAATTCAATCTTTTTTTCGGAATTCCAGTAGTAGACACCGCGGCTTGTCAGAATATACTCATCCTCCCCAAGATTTTTCTTAAGGAGTGTGCGCAACCGATACATCAGATTCTTCAGTGCCCCTGCGGGATTATCAGATTCATCTTCATCCCACAGTGCTTCCGACAGTTCCTGAATGGTAATCGGATAATCCCTGTGAAGCAGAATATATACCAACAGCTTTGTCAGCATGTCAGAACGCATCACATCTTCATCCAGCATCTTGCCTTGATCAAGCAACCGGAATTTCCCCAATGAATGTACTTTCATGTTATCGTTTCACCCTTTTTAATCCTATATCATACATCACTTTAGTATAATACAAGTGATAACATAAAGTCAAACACTAAATAACCATTAATTAATCATTCTTTTTTCTGCTGTGAAGCCATACCGCTGCCAATGCAACTGCAGCCACGCCAAACACACTCGCTACGATAATCGCAACGTTCCCATTGTATTCTCTTTCCATGGGACTCAGAGGTGCTTCCTCGTCCTCGATAGAAACAGAAGCCTCCTCTGTCTCACCGGAAGCATCCGCCAAAGGGGTATCATCATCCTCGATTTCTACAACGCCCTGATCACCTTCCGCAGTCCCCTGAGCATCGGGGTTCTCCTCGCCCTGTACGTCGGCATTCCGGTCACCGGCATCAGCACCCGCTCCGGGAAGTACCGTCGCACCGGGTGCTACGGTAGTTCCGTTATCAACATAGGTGGTAACAGTCTCCGTCGTGACCACGGTATCTCCGGGCAGATTCACTACCACTTCCTCCGTTACGGTACCGGGGTTATAATGATATGCATAAGTAAAGGTAATTACATTAGAAGCGGCATCAGCCACCAAAGTAAGCTTTCCGTTCGCAACAGATGTCAATACATACTCACCTGCGTTGCTGGTAACGATGGTAGCAGGTGCAACCACATTAATCTTATCGCCAATATTGGCATAGGCAGTCACAAAGGGTGCCAGTGATTCTCCGGATTCCTCATCTACATATTTCACGGTATACTCCACACCATCAATCAGACGACCGTAATCCACAACATAATCTACGTTTTTGCTAACTGTTTCGCCCTGGGAAGGTCCCCAGCTTCTCACACAGTAGCCATCATTGGGAATTACATAACCCGGTGCAGCCGGCATGACCGTTCCGGCAGGAACCTTCACCTTGATGGCACCGTTCTCCGTAACAGTAGTCTCATAGGAGGTATAGTAGATATCAGCCACCTCCTGTGCCATATCCTTAACCGTTTTCATGGAATTATCTGCAGCTGCAATTCCGAAATGTCCCACGTTACCGGGTCTGAAGGTCACTGTATATTCAGAAGCAGCCTGTGCATTGATAGCAGGCATCAGAACAGCCGATACTGCAAAAGCCATTATTCCGCTTACGATTTTCTTCATTAAGCTGTTTTTTCTCATGACTACTTCTCTCCTTTTTTATTTCTCTTTGCTGCAACAACCACTAACAGAATACCGGACAGCATCACTGCGATACCACCGCCAATCATTGCGGGATCCGCGGTTGCCACCGCTGCCAACGGAACTCTCTCTTCTATAATCTCTACAATCTGTTTCACATAATTGGTCTCACCTTTTCTGGTTACCTCCTTATAGATAACCGTAGGTGCATCCGGTTCATCATACGCCACGCGGAAGGAGAAGCCGAACTGACCAAGTGCATTGGAATAATCAACCGCCTGACTGTTATTGTCCATCGCCTCACCGTCCATGAACACGGAAAGCTTGATTTTCTCCGCCTGTTTCTTGGACAGAGTATCAATCAACATATAGCCCTCCAGAGCACCCTCATTCATCTCTCTGATACCTTCGGTGCTTCCCTCCGTGCCTGCACTTGCATATCCGCCCACATTGGAATCATACAGCACGGTATCGCCGACAGTGAGCTTAATCTCATATCCTGCACCCTTTGCCTGCTTCGCAGAATCCTCCAAAGCCTGCAGTGCACTTGCATTCATATAGAAATCTACGGTTTTATCATTGTTATTCTGGATGGTGATGACCTGCTCTCTGGTCTCTCCGGGAGCCATTCCCTCGAAGGCACTGCCAAGCTTCGGTGTCCCATCCTTGTAATAGCTTACTCCGCCATACTCAATTTTCTCATTCTTAGTGAATGTAACAGTTGCATCTCCTGCTGCGCAGACCGTAAGGGAATTTCCCGTCATAAGAGCAACCGCCACAGCCAATATCATAAACTTCTTTTTCATGCTTGTTCCTCTCCTATTCTGCAATAGCTACTATGTTACCGTTCTCATCAAAGCTGGGATACACACCCCATTCGGAGGGAATGGAAGACTCTGCAGCAATTTTCTGTACAGCATCCACTTCAATATCCAGCTTCACCTTCTGATTCGTGTAGGCATTACCCACCTTTTCATCAATCACAAGATAATCCAATACATTCGTCGTCTGTTCCCCTGACGCAAGAGGACGGGCATAATAGAGAACAATCTGTTCCTCATCTGCGTACTGTACGAACCAGTCGCCTACCTTTGCTGCCTCTCCTGTTGTCCCGTCTACTTCAAGTTTGACCGCATTTCCTGCTGCATCCTTGGCATACAGGGAAATCTTGTCAGCTTCAAGGGCGGTATTCTGAAAATCTTCCCAATACTTATATATGGTAACTCTTGTATAAAGCTCATAACCGTCTGCAACATTGTTCGTCACATAATAAGGCATTTCCACTTCGCTGCCGGGCATGCAGGCATTGGATACAAGGCTCTCCTCACTCAGAACAAAGCTTCCGCCATTCAATTCAATGCCTAAAGCCTTCGTGGATATATCCGTCTTTCCCTGCTCAGACTCTGTATTAAAACCTGCCAAAGTTCCTCCGACAATAGCAGTCATTGCCAGTACTGCAGCAACGCTCATCAAGATTATTTTCTTCTTCACTCTTCTAATCTCCTTTTTGACACGTACTCATACTTTGCTTGATACTGAGTTCATTATAAAAAGCAATAGTCACACGGAAGTCACACAGACGCATAAATTTCTTATTTCTGTGATTATCCGCCTATCGGTATACTATCCGCCACGCAAAGCTTGCCGAAGCCCACCCTGTCATTGGGATATTCCGTCTCTCCGCGAAGCGGCCGGGCTCCGGCGCGCAGATAGGCCTTCACCTTCTCACCATACAGGTACGGATCATTTCCCCGCACAATTCCCCACTCCATCAAAAGCGCTGCACTGCCTGTCACAATGGGCGTGGCAAAGGAAGTTCCCGTGAAGGTGCTATAGCCTCCGTACACATCCGGTGCCAGAATATCCACTCCCGGCGCTACCAGGTCAGGCTTCACAAGCCCCGCCGTCACCACACCCACTGTCCGCTGTGCGTCCGCATACCCTCTCCCGGAGAAATCCGCATAGGAATCGTAGATATCATCATATGCTCCGACGGTAATCACCTTAGCCGCCGTGGCCGGAATGGTAAGGCTGACCTCAGGTGTGGGACGGTAAAAGACCGTTCTGCTGTTACGTCCGGCACCTGCCGGCAGATACAGATAATACTGCCCCGTCACCACCCTGACAGGGTCTATCAGAACCGTCCACACCCCACTGTTAATATAAGGACTATTCTCACGCCTTACAGGTATCATATCCAGATAGATTTCCTGCGCCACGGAATAGGGTGTGGGTTCTCCCAGGTATACCAGAATCTGCGTCTGCTCCAGTTGAAGGGTATATTTTCCGCCTCCCACCGGTGCCGTCACCTCAGCCTCCTCACCCCCCGGTGAACGCAGGCGGATATCGTAGACGTCATTGTAATTTTTCCATATCTGCAGATTCAGGGCAGTCTCATACTCAGCCACAGCCAGCTCCACAGAGCGGGTTTGCTCCACATTGCCGGCAAAATGCCCGCCGGAGCGTCCCTCATTGCCGCTTCCCACGCAGATGACCGTCCTGCCGATTTCCGCCGCATTATCCAGGAAACGTTCCAACAGAGAGCTGCCGTCATGGGAGCCATAGCTGTTGCCGAAGCTGAGATTAATCGCCAAAGGCATCTGTAATTCTGCCGCCTTCTGCAAAGCGTAGGTCACTCCTCGCATAATCTCCGTAGTCCTGGGGAAATCCATATCCCCAGGCAGTCCCAGCTTCACAATGAGCAAATCTGCCTCCGGTGCCGCACCCATATAGGATCCGTCCTCGGGATATCCGGCTGCAATCCCCGCCACCGCCGTGCCATGTCCCGATACATCCACACTGGGTACCAGAGCAAAGCGTTCCTGCTCCGCAGAAGCCTGCAGGGCACGATTAATCTGCATCTCCGTAAATTCCACACCCTCGGCATAGCCCTCCGGCGGCATAAGTTCAGGCATATTCTCATCCGGCACAAGGGTCTGGTCCCACAGAAATCGGATTCTGGTATCTCCGTTCCTCCTCCGGAAGTCGCTTCTCTGATAAGCGATACCGCTGTCCAGCACCGCAATCAGAGTTCCTCTCCCCCGCAGATACGGTTCCCTCATGGTCACCAGCGGAAAACAAAATCCGTCAGTGGGATCACTGACGGAGTAATAATACCTTTTAGGCTTTTCCACATATTCAATTTCCGGGAGCTCTGCCACCCGCTCCACCAGATTCTCCGGGACGGTCAAAATGGCATAGCCCGCTATCAGATACTCGATTCGGATATCCAGTGTCTCCAGTACATCAAGACTTCCGTGGTATTTCACAATCAGCTCCCAGCTCCGGGTCTCTTCATCAAATCCCACATTCAAGGTATCTGTCTGCCTTCTGACCGCTTCAGAGGTCAGAAGTGCCAGATTCAGAAGGTCTTCTAATTTTTGGCTCATACAGTATCACCCACCTGTTGCTTTTCCTATTACTTTCTATATTATACATCCGGGTGCGGCAATATGATTGGTTTTATCTCTCCGCTCTCATGGGATTGTTCAGAAAATCCTCATAAGCCAGTCTGATTCCGTCCTCCAGCTCTGTGGTATAATGATACCCAAGGCTTTCCAGCTTGCTCACATCCAGCAGCTTTCTGGGCGTTCCGTCCGGCTTCGTAGGATCCCATTTCACTTCCCCCGTGTAGCCTATTACTCTTGCGACCAGCTCAGTCAGCTCTTTGATTGTCAATTCCTTGCCCGTACCCAGATTCACCGTTTCGTTGCCGCTGTAGGTATTCATCAGAAAAACACAAGCATCTGCCAAATCATCCACATACATAAACTCTCTCAGCACAGTACCGGTACCCCAGCAGACCACCTCAGGGGCATTGGCTACCTTCGCCTCATGAAAGCGGCGAATCAGCGCCGGAAGCACATGGCTGTGGGTGGGGTGATAATTATCATTGGGACCGTACAGATTCGTAGGCATCACACTTATGTAGTCTGTTCCGTACTGTCTGTTCAGATACTCACAATACTTCAGACCCGAAATTTTTGCGAGAGCATATGCCTCGTTGGTCTCCTCAAGCGCCGAGGTGAGCAGGCAGCTTTCCTTCATCGGCTGGGGAGCCATTCGGGGATAAATGCAGCTGCTGCCTAAGAATAATAGTTTCTTGCAGCCGTTCTGCCATGCCGAATGAATCACATTCATCTCCATAATCATATTTTCATACATAAAGTCTGCCAGTGCTTCGGAATTTGCCATGATTCCGCCTACCTTAGCCGCTGCAAGAAACACGTACTCCGGCTTTTCATCCGCAAAAAACTGCTCTACAGCCTCCTGCCGGCACAGATTGAGCTCCTTGTGGGTTCTGGTAATGATATTGGTATAGCCATTCTTCTCCAGTGCACGGCAAATGGCGCTTCCCACCATTCCTCTGTGACCGGCCACATATATCTTTGCATTCTTTTCCATCGTTTTGCCTCTCACTTATCCGATACTTGATTTATCTGTACACGATTTTCCTTGCCATTTCTTCTGCAACCTCGGCGCCGCAAAGCACGCCTGCTATGGCCAGTCCGAAATCAACAGCGGTTCCCATGCCCCGGGAGGTAATTACATGTTCTGATACCTCTACAGGCCCCTGTGTCACCTCTGCTCCCTCCAAATGACTTTCAAAGGAAGGATAGCTGCATGCTCTTCTGCCCTTCAGAATGCCTCTGTGACCAAAAATACTTGGTGCAGCGCAGATTGCGGCAATATATTTCTTTGCCTGATAGAAGGCATCTATCTGCTCCATCAGCGGCTCGCAAGCCTCAAGGCGTCCGGTTCCCTCTCCGCCACCGGGGAGAACCAGCATATCGTAGGATGCGAAATCCACCTGTGCATATGTCTTATCCATTTCCACCGCAATACCGTGGGAGCCCTTCACCATTTTCTCTTCCGTAACGGATACCATATCAATGGTCAGACCACATCTGCGGCAAATATCTACAACCGCCAGTGCTTCTATCTCTTCATATCCTTCTGCGAAGAAAATTGCAATCTTTTTCATGCCTAATCCAACCTTTCCTTACAATTTTTCTTATATATTACCCATACTCTGTTTTCCGTATGACCTTATTTCAGTATACACATTCCGCGCTGATATTTCAATTATTTACTGATAATTGTTTGTTTTGGGAAAAATGGTATGATATAATGGATTCGTCTGAGGCTTGACAGATATTGTCCGGCACAGTCAATCATTAATTTCATCATGAATTTATCGAAAGGATCTTCCAAAATGGAAATAGAACGTAAATTTTTAATCAAAGCATTGCCCGAGCATCTGGGCTCCTATCCCTGCCATCATATTGAGCAGGCATATTTAAATACAGACCCCGTAGTTCGCGTGCGCAAGGAGGACGATACCTATTATCTGACCTATAAAGGAAAGGGTATGATGGCACGGGAGGAATATAATCTGTATCTGAACAAAGACTCCTATTATCATCTGCGCGAAAAAGCCGACGGCAATATCATCTCCAAAAAGCGCTATTTGATTCCGTTAAGGAATCCCGGGTTCAAGGAAGGCTTTCCCACGCCACCCGAGGATTATTCCCTGACGATTGAGTTGGACGTGTTTGACGCTCCCTTTGCTCCGTTGATTCTGGCAGAAGTAGAATTCGGCAGCAAGGATGCTGCCGAAGCTTTTGTCCCGCCTGAATGGTTTGATGAGGATGTAACCTACCGCAAGGAATATCATAATTCCTTCATGGCAAACTTTTCCTGATACATCACTTTATCCGCACGTCTCGCGGTTTCATTAATATCGTAGTCCATATGTCTGTCGTACATCTTGAAGCCGCAGGCAATTCCCATGCGGAAGCCCTCTCCGACCTTATCGCAATTCTCAACGAGCTCCTTCATAGTCTTCAGTCTCTCCCTGCAGAGACTGGGACTTCCGTTTTCTACAAGAACATAGAATTCGTCACCGCCCATCCGGTAACACCTTCCGACGTCGCCAAAGCACTCCTGAATAATACGGGCACTTTCCTTTATATAAATATCGCCCTTCGAGTGTCCAAGCCTATCATTACAGGATTTCAAATTGTTCAAATCCATTACAATCACAATACACTGTTCCGGCAAAAATTCCAGTGCACCGGTGTGCTCTGCAAAAGCTGTACGGTTATAAAGACCTGTCAGTTGGTCATGAAAAGCCATTTTCTCATACTGCTTCGCACGGATTCCGACTTTCATAAACCGTTTGACCTCCCGCAGTAATTTGACGGCCACAAAGCACGCATAAAGCGTCATGCACACAATACTCAAGCCCGGAATGAAGCGTTCACGGAACAATATCTCACAGGTTGCCTCTGCAATCTGACCTACAAAGCAGATGCCCAGCGCACACACTGCCTCCACCAGATTCTTACTCCAGCCTACGGTTCTGACCTCGTAGACCGTCATTCCTATCACAAGAAGAATAATCACAACAATATTAATCCTGATAATCGGGAGCATTTCATACATATCCGCAACATCCATATACTGCAGCAAAAGTGTCAGAAACATTGTGGAAAACCCGATTCCGCAAGGCAGATACCAAACCCAATGATCACAGGTGCTGTAAATACTTTTGAGTATCAGAGGCACCGGAATCCATACAAACATCAATACCACCGGAAAAGCCACCGCAATTGCCGGAGCATCCGGGAACAGCAGGGGCATGATTTTGGAATCTGCCAGCTTCAGCAGACCCATATGGATGATGAAATAGCCCATCATCCTCAGATTCCTTTCCACATGCGAATTTCTGAAATTACACCGCACAAAAAACAGAAAAGCAATACCGATTGCAACAGCGAACAAGCTCAGCACAAAATTGGGAAGTCCTCTCAAAAGTGCACTGTGCATAATATCTCCTTCTGTTCCGAAGTAGAAAACCGGTGTCGCGTCATTCACCGCCGCCTGATACACGGGAGAAAGCTCAATCGTCACCGTCTTCCCATTATCCTCCTCCAGAAACGGTACATTTATCCACACATTTCCGGGAGATTTCCCAAACAGATTATTGGTCTGAACCTTCATACGGTACACGCAGTTATCATCAACAAACACTCTGATTTCCTGATGTTCCGTATAGGCAATCAGATGACAATATGGGCCTTCCACTCCATCCAGCACAAAGCTGTAAGCCGTTCTGGTCTGAAGAGGTGCTGTGATATCTCCGTATTCAGAAATATTGTAATCGGTTATGATTTCATAACCCTGCTTGATATCCCGTCTCTGCACTGCCGGATTCATGACAAAAAACATGAATAAAAAGGATAGTGCATATATAACCCAAAACAGGTGATAACTCCTGCGCATAGAATCTTCCACATCATCACCTCCTCAACACATTATCATTCCGATACAAATACTACTATTGTCTCACCAAATGAGCAGGGAGACCATCCACATAAATCGGCAATACCTCTCCCATGATAAGGGGTCTCATATAATGAAGCATCTCCTCCTTCAGTCCTCTTCCGTCCTCTGTAATCCATTCAAGAGGCACAGTCTTCTCCCCGTTTGCAATATTATGAATATCATAGGTATCCATTCTGCAGAAATACGGCTGTTCGGAAACCCGCTGCATCACCACCATCACTCCGGTCTTTCCCTCCGCTGCCGCCATCACACCGTGAGCGCCCGCCTGCATCGCTTCATCAATATCCGTCAGGGAAGCAATATGATTGGCTGCACGCTGCAGGGTAGAAAATTCTATCGCCCTGGTCTTATAGCCCGTTCTCGCAGCCACGATTCCGGCAAGAGTCAGCGCACAGCCACTCAACTGCTTATGTCCGAACACATCCACGGTGTCAGCGCCTCCGCCCAGCTCACATACGAATCTGCCGTCAGCCAGCTTCACACCCTCTGATATTGCGATTACAATCGTGTTCTTCTTGGCACCAACCTCTTTAATATGCTCTATGCATGCGTCAATATCAAACACCCGCTCCGGCAAATAGATAGCATCCGCTCCACCGCAATCCTCACCCTTGGCAAGTGCCGCCGCTGCTGCCAGCCAGCCAGCATGACGCCCCATAATCTCCACCAAAAGAACAGTGGGCTTTGACAAGCCGGTGGATTCCACATCTCGGATTACCTCCTTCAGAGAGGTTGCAATATACTTTGCAGCCGAGCCATAGCCCGGACAGTGGTCTGTAACAGGCAAATCATTGTCCACTGTTTTGGGGATTCCGATAAAGCGCTCTTTTCTGCCGTGTGCCGCCGCGTAATCCGACAGCATCTTTACCGTATCCATGGAGTCATTGCCGCCGATATAGAAAAAGGCCTCGATTCCGTAATCCTCCATCACTGCAAATATCTGCTCATATACCGTTTCATTGCCCTCCGCTACCGGGAGCTTGTACCTGCAGGTGCCCAAAAAAGCGGACGGCGTGCGTTTCAATATTTCTATATTAATGCCGTTATCCAAATACTCTTCAAGCGAAATCAAGTCTCTCTCCAGAAAGCCCTGTATTCCGTGCACCATGCCGTATACATTGGCAACTCCCATATCCTTCGCCGCTTTATAGATACCTGCCACCGATGCATTGATGACCGCTGTAGGACCTCCTGACTGTCCTATTACGATATTTCCCTTGATTTTCGCCATAGTATTCTCCTCTTAATCCATTATATATAAGAAAACACAGGCTTCTTCCGGTAAGAAACCTGCGTACATTATACCACTGATTATATCTCCCGCGCAACACTGTTTTGAGCGATATTGCATTACTCCAGAAATGTTATTCTGAATATCAAATGCGGGTGACAGGACTTGAACCTGCACGGTCTCCCACCAGAACCTAAATCTGGCGCGTCTGCCAATTCCGCCACACCCGCAGAAGGCGGTCGTCCGTGCCCTCCGGCTGACGACCACGCTAACCATTATAACCTTATTATTTTACCTTTGTCAAGCGCTACCCTGCTGTCCGGCAAAGTATCTCCGTCACGATAGCTTCCGCCACATCCGCCTTGCTCATCAGCTCAAGCTCCTTACAATCATCCCCGGTAATCAGGGTAACCACATTGGTATCCGTTCCAAAGCCTGCACCTGACACTCTCAGATTATTGGCCACTATCATATCCACATTCTTCTTAATCAGCTTCGCTCTGGAATTCTCCAGCATATTCTCTGTCTCCATGGAGAAACCGCAGATAAACTGATGCTTCTGCTTGTGGGCACCCAAATATGCCAGAATATCCTCCGTGCGCTCCAGCTCCAGGCAGGAATCCGAGGCCTTTTTCTTAATCTTCTCCTCCGCGGGATGTGCCGGTCTGTAATCTGCAACAGCTGCCGTCTTGATAATGATATCCTGTGTCTCACTACAGGACTTCACGGTCTCCGCCATATCTGCCGCCGAAACCACAGGAATCACCTTCACAAACAGGGGAGGTGCAATGGAAACAGGTCCGCTCACCAAAGTTACATCAGCGCCTCGGCGCATGCAATTCTCTGCAATGGCATAGCCCATCTTCCCGGTGGAATGATTGGTGATGAAACGCACCGGATCCAATCGCTCCTGTGTAGGGCCGGCCGTGACCAAAACCCTTTTGCCCACCATATCCTTTTCATGACCAATAGTTCGCAGAATATAGGAGAGCAATACCTCAGGCTCCGGCATTTTGCCGGCACCCGTATCACCGCATGCCAGATATCCCTCCGCCGGGTCGATCACCTCAAAGCCATAGCTTTCCAGTTTTTTCAGATTATCCTGTACAATCTGATTCTCATACATATTCGTGTTCATGGCAGGAGATACCAGCTTCGGGCACTTACATGCCAGCATAGTGGTAGTCAGCATATCATCTGCGATACCGTTCGCCAGCTTACCGATGACATTAGCCGAGGCAGGTGCCACGAGAAAAATATCCGCCTTTTTGGCAAGGGACACATGCTCTACGCTATACTGAAAGTTACGGTCGAACGTATCCACCAGACATTTATTACCGGTCAATGTTTCAAAGGTAATGGGATGAATGAAATTGGTGGCGTTCCGTGTCATAATGACCGTCACATCCGCATGCAGCTTTACCAGTGCACTCGCCAGGCCGGCAATCTTGTAAGCAGCGATGCTTCCCGTAACTCCCAGTACCACATTTTTTCCTTTTAACATAACGTGAGCTTCCTCCCTGTTTCCCATCTCTTTATTTCGTTGTTTGAATGGGCTGAATCCTATTTAACACCACACCGATTCCGGCAACCAGAACCGCTGCAACGATGGCCTCCACAACACCGTTGAAGCTGATAACGCCTCCGATGGTTGCAAGCACAGCTGCCGGCTCAATACCTAAAGCCTCCGCATATGCATCCTTGTACAATACATAAATGCTTCCCATTACCAAAAGTGTGTTGACCATGGCGCCCGTCACTCCTGCATAGGAAAATGCCATAATCTTTCCGTCCTTCTTCAGCGTAAGCCACTCTAAAAGCACGGCCACTGCCGCTGCCGCAAGTACGCTCAGGATTGCCTGCAGGACACCTGTGTTCTCGAACACCTTCCCCATGAAGGCATAAAGTCCTACAAACAGGAACAAGCCAATGAGACCATTCAGCACCGAAGACCACAAGACCTTCTTTTCAGATGAGACAGCTTTCTTCACCGCCACATACACAAAAAAGGGAACCACACCCACTAAAATTCTCGGCACAAAGCAGATGAAAAAACTTTTCAAAATTCCGGATGGTCCCAGCATACTTCCTGCCAGCACCGGTGAAAACACAAACGCCGACAGCGAGGTGGGCATAATCGTATTCTTGATAAAGCTGGTAATCCCAAAAATAAATCCCAGAACTGCACCATTTTTGGGTCCGCAGAACAGAGCACCCAGGATAACCGGGATGTGGATAATGGTTGCATTAATGACAACCAAAGGGATGTAACCTAACGGGGTAAATGCCATGATGATAATGATGGCTGAGAAGAGGCTGGTTAACACCAGCTGAAATGTTTTGTTATTGCGCATTGCTTTTCCTCCTTCCGGTAGAAGCCTTTCCGGTCTTCTCCAATCGACATTGCAAATGCAATTTCTATGCATCCGTTAATAGATTCCATACAGGTAACCTTTAACGCTCTATTATATTATCACTAAGTGTAGTATTTGTAAATAAAAAACTGTCTCCGGACAAGATTTCCGAAAACAGCTTCCTTTAATGAGACATCGGGGATTCTGAACCCACGGGGTTCGAATCTGACACTCTTTACTTTAGTGAGACATCGGGGATTCGAACCCCGGACAACTTGATTAAAAGTCAAGTGCTCTACCAACTGAGCTAATATCCCATATTTACAGATAAAAAAAACAGGGCTAGCTGGATTCGAACCAGCGAATGCAGCAGTCAAAGTGCTGTGCCTTAC
>CAZPRB010000050.1:0-14516 GCA_964588645.1 uncultured Acetatifactor sp.
CCTCTGGAAATTTTGCTTGCAAAATTTTCAGAGTGGCAGTCGAACGAAATTTTGCAAGCAAAATTTTCAGAGTGGCAGTCGAACGAAATTTTGCTTGCAAAATTTTCAGAGTGGCAGTCGCTCGGATTATTTCAACATTTGAAAAAAATTGTTCAAACATTTGAAAAAATTCCTTGACCCACACAATTTTTTGTAGTAATATGGATAGTGCACTATTGTGCAGTGCTATGCTTTTTTGCGGCTTTAAATCTATAAGAACGGGGTGAAATGTCAATGGAAAAAAACAGAATACGTCCTATTGCCGGCAGCAAGGTTATGCGTATGAGTTATGCGAGACAGAAAGAGGTTTTAGAGATGCCCAACCTGATTGAAGTCCAGAAGGATTCCTATCAGTGGTTTTTGGATGAAGGCTTAAAGGAAGTCTTCGACGATATCTCTCCCATCGCTGATTACAGTGGCGCTTTAAGTCTTGAATTTGTAGACTTTGAACTGTGCAAGGACGATGTAAAATATTCTATTGAAGAGTGTAAAGAAAGAGATGCTACTTATGCGGCTCCCTTAAAGGTGAAGGTTCGCCTTTACAATAAGGAAAAAGAGGAAATCAGTGAGCATGAGATTTTCATGGGCGACCTGCCTCTTATGACGGAGACCGGTACCTTTGTGATTAACGGCGCTGAGCGTGTCATCGTCAGCCAGCTGGTACGTTCACCGGGCATTTACTATGCAATCAGTCATGATAAGATTGGTAAGAGACTCTTCTCCTGTACCGTAATTCCTAACCGTGGTGCATGGTTGGAGTATGAGACAGACTCTAATGACGTCTTCTATGTGCGTGTGGACAGAACACGTAAGGTACCTATCACTGTGTTGATTCGTGCACTTGGTATCGGTACCAACGAGGAGATTCGCGAAGTGTTCGGTGACGAGCCGAAGATTGAAGCAAGCTTTACAAAGGACACTGCTGAGAATTATCAGGAGGGTCTGTTAGAGTTATACAAAAAGATTCGTCCCGGAGAGCCCTTGAGTGTTGAAAGTGCAGAGAGCCTTATCAATGCCATGTTCTTTGACCCCCGCAGATATGATTTGGCAAAAGTCGGAAGATATAAATTTAATAAGAAGTTGGCTTTGAGAAACAGAATCAGACATCAGATTCTGGCAGCTGATGTAGTGGATCCTTCCACAGGAGAAATCCTGGCAGCTGCAGGCGACAAGGTGACTGCTGAGCTGGCTGATACCATCCAGAATGCAGCTGTTCCTTTCGTGTACATCCGGACAGAGGAGAGAAATGTTAAGGTTCTTTCCAATATGATGGTAAATATCACCAACTATGTAGATTGTAATCCCAAGGATTTCGGTATCAGTGAGTTGGTTTATTATCCTGTTCTTGCACAGATTCTGGAAGAGTTCAGCGATGATGCAGAAGGTCTTGCAGAGGCAATTAAGAAGAATGCATATGAATTGGTTCCCAAGCACATTACCAAGGAGGACATTATTGCTTCCATCAACTACAATATGCATTTGGAGTATGGACTTGGCAATGATGACGACATCGACCATTTGGGCAACAGACGTATCCGTGCGGTAGGTGAATTGCTGCAGAACCAGTATCGTATTGGTCTGTCCAGAATGGAGAGAGTGGTACGTGAGCGTATGACCACACATGATTCTGAGGATGTCTCTCCTCAGGCATTGATTAATATTAAGCCCGTGACGGCAGCCGTTAAGGAGTTTTTCGGCTCCTCCCAGCTGTCACAGTTCATGGATCAGAATAACCCTCTGGGTGAGCTTACCCATAAGAGACGTTTGTCCGCATTGGGTCCCGGCGGTCTGTCAAGAGACCGTGCCGGATTCGAGGTTCGAGATGTACATTACTCCCATTACGGAAGAATGTGTCCTATCGAGACTCCCGAAGGTCCTAACATCGGTCTGATTAACTCGCTTGCAAGCTATGCAAGGATTAATGAGTACGGTTTCGTGGAGGCACCCTACCGTAAAATTGACAAGACAGACCCTCAGAACCCCCGTGTAACGGAGGAGGTTGTCTATATGACCGCCGATGAGGAGGATAATTACCATGTAGCACAGGCGAGTGAAGCCCTGGATGCAGAGGGACACTTTGTCCGTAATACAGTATCCGGACGTTACCGCGAGGAGACTCAGGAATATCCCAAGGCTATGTTCGATTACATGGACGTATCCCCCAGAATGGTATTCTCCGTGGCAACCGCGTTGATTCCCTTCCTGCAGAACGATGACGCAAACCGTGCGCTGATGGGTTCCAACATGCAGCGTCAGGCAGTTCCCCTGCTTACCACGGAAGCACCAGCAGTAGGTACCGGTATGGAGCCGAAGGCTGCTGTGGATTCCGGTGTCTGTGTGGTGGCGAAAAAGGCAGGTACCGTGACTTATGTATCCTCTAATCTGATTAGAATGACCTATGATGATGGTGAGAAGGAGGAGATTCATCTCACAAAATTCTCGAGAAGTAACCAGTCCAACTGCTACAATCAGAAGCCCATTGTATTCAAGGGCGACCATGTGGCTCAGGGGCAGGTGATTGCTGACGGTCCTTCCACCGCTATGGGTGAGCTGGCACTGGGTAAGAACCCCCTGATTGGTTTCATGACCTGGGAAGGCTATAACTACGAGGATGCGGTACTGTTAAGTGAAAGATTGGTACAGGAGGATGTATATACCTCCGTTCATATTGAAGAATATGAAGCAGAAGCACGTGACACCAAGCTGGGACCTGAGGAAATCACCCGTGATGTTCCCGGTGTAGGTGATGATGCCCTGAGAGATTTGGATGACAGAGGTATCATCCGTATCGGTGCAGAGGTTCGTGCCGGTGATATTTTGGTTGGTAAGGTAACTCCTAAGGGAGAGACAGAGCTTACCGCAGAAGAGAGATTGCTTCGCGCAATCTTTGGTGAGAAGGCAAGAGAAGTAAGAGATACTTCCTTAAAGGTTCCTCACGGTGAGTATGGTATCGTAGTGGATGCCAAGGTATTTACCCGTGAAAACAGTGATGAATTATCCCCCGGTGTAAACCAGGCAGTTCGTATTTATATTGCTCAGAAGAGAAAAATTTCCGTAGGTGATAAGATGGCCGGCCGTCACGGTAACAAGGGTGTTGTTTCCCGCGTATTGCCTGTAGAGGATATGCCCTATTTGCCCAACGGACGTCCTCTGGATATCGTATTGAATCCTTTGGGTGTACCTTCCCGTATGAACATTGGACAGGTATTGGAGATTCACCTTTCCCTGGCTGCTAAGGCACTTGGCTTTAATGTGGCAACACCGGTATTCGACGGCGCAAACGAGAATGATATTATGGACACTCTGGATTTGGCAAATGATTATGTAAATCTGGAATGGGAAGAGTTCGAGAAGAAGCATAAAGAGGAATTGTTACCTGAGGTTATGCAGTATCTGTCCGACAACAGAGAGCACAGAAAGCTGTGGAAGGGTGTTCCGATTTCCCGTGATGGTAAGGTACGTCTCCGTGACGGTAGAACAGGTGAGTATTTCGACAGCCCCGTAACCATCGGTCACATGCATTATTTGAAGCTGCATCACCTGGTAGATGATAAGATTCATGCCCGTTCTACAGGACCGTACTCCTTAGTAACGCAGCAGCCTTTGGGTGGTAAAGCCCAGTTCGGCGGACAGCGTTTCGGTGAGATGGAGGTTTGGGCTTTGGAGGCATATGGTGCATCCTATACCCTTCAGGAAATCCTGACTGTCAAGTCCGATGATGTTGTGGGACGTGTAAAGACCTATGAAGCAATCATCAAGGGAGATAATATCCCTGAGCCCGGTATTCCGGAATCCTTCAAGGTATTGTTGAAGGAGCTTCAGGCTCTGGGTCTGGATGTGAGAGTTCTCCGTGAGGATCAGACAGAGGTCGAGATTATGGAGACGATTGATTACGGTGACACCGATTACCGTTATGAGATGGAAGGTGATCGTAAATATGACGATTACGACAATGATTCTCTGGGCGCGATGGGCTATCAGGCACAGGAATTCGACGAGGAAAGCGGCGAATTGGTAAGTGCGGAAGATGATTTCGAAGAAGATTTCGAGGATGATAGCTTCGACGGCGAAGACGAATTCTAAAGGAAAAGAAAGGGAGTGCCATTAATGTCAGAAACAAAGAATGAAACAACCTATCAGCCTATGACATTTGATGCCATCAAAATTGGATTAGCTTCACCGGAGAAGATTCGTGACTGGTCCCATGGAGAGGTATTGAAACCGGAGACAATCAACTACAGAACCTTGAAGCCCGAGAGAGACGGTCTGTTCTGTGAGAAAATCTTCGGACCCAGCAAGGACTGGGAATGTCATTGTGGTAAATACAAGAAAATCAGATATAAGGGCGTAGTCTGCGACAGATGTGGTGTAGAGGTCACCAAGGCAAGCGTGCGCCGTGAACGTATGGGTCACATCGAGCTTGCGGCTCCCGTATCCCACATCTGGTACTTCAAGGGTATCCCCAGCCGTATGGGACTGATCCTTGATTTGTCCCCCAGAGTGCTGGAGAAGGTACTCTACTTTGCATCCTATATTGTATTGGATGCAGGGGAGTCCAATCTGGAATACAAGCAGGTATTGTCTGAGAGAGAGTACCAGGATGCAAGAGAGACATGGGGCAATAAGTTCCGTGTAGGAATGGGTGCTGAGGCAATCAAGGAGCTGCTGCAGGCCATTGATTTAGAGGCAGAGGCTGTAGAGTTAAAGACCGGCTTGAAGGAGTCCTCCGGACAGAAGCGTGCCCGTATTATCAAGAGACTGGAAGTGGTGGAAGCCTTCCGTGGTTCAGGCAACCTGCCTGAGTGGATGATTATGGATGCGATTCCTGTCATTCCCCCCGATTTGCGTCCTATGGTTCAGTTGGATGGCGGACGTTTCGCTACCTCTGACTTGAATGATTTGTACAGAAGAATTATCAATAGAAACAACCGTTTGAAGAAGCTGCTGGAGCTGGGCGCTCCCGATATCATTGTGCGCAATGAGAAGAGAATGCTGCAGGAGGCAGTGGATGCTTTGATTGATAACGGCAGACGCGGCCGTCCTGTCACAGGACCCGGCAACAGAGCACTGAAATCCCTTTCCGATATGTTGAAGGGTAAATCCGGACGTTTCCGTCAGAACCTGTTAGGTAAGCGTGTAGACTATTCCGGACGTTCCGTTATCGTTGTAGGTCCAGAGCTGAAGATTTATCAGTGCGGTCTTCCCAAGGAGATGGCTATTGAGCTGTTCAAGCCCTTTGTTATGAAGGAGCTTGTTGCCAAGGGAATCAGCCAGAATATAAAGAATGCCAAGAAATTGGTAGAGAGACTGGATGCACAGGTGTGGGATGTGCTTGAGGAGGTTATCAAGGAGCATCCTGTTATGTTGAACCGTGCACCTACTCTGCACAGACTGGGTATTCAGGCATTTGAACCCATCCTGGTAGAGGGTAAAGCAATCAAGCTTCATCCCCTTGTATGTACCGCATTCAATGCGGACTTCGATGGTGACCAGATGGCTGTTCATCTCCCCTTGTCCGTAGAGGCACAGGCAGAATGCCGATTCCTGCTTTTGTCTCCCAACAACCTGTTGAAGCCCTCTGATGGTGGCCCGGTAGCGGTTCCTTCCCAGGATATGGTACTTGGTATTTACTATTTGACCCAGGAGAGACCCGGTGCTTTGGGCGAAGGTAAATTCTTCAAGAATGTCAACGAAGCTATTTTGGCATATGAGAATCAGGTCATCACCCTGCATACCAGAATTACGGTACGTATCACAAAGGTGAATGCGGAGGGTGAGACGGTAGTAGGTAATGTAGAGTCCACTCTGGGACGCTTCATCTTCAATGAGATTCTTCCTCAGGATTTGGGCTTTGTGGACAGAAGTGTGCCCGAGAACTTCCTGAAGCTGGAGGTAGACTTCCACGTAGGCAAGAAGGGCTTAAAGCAGATTCTGGAGAAGGTTATCAATACCCACGGCGCTTCCAAGACTGCAGAGGTATTGGATGATGTTAAGGCAATCGGTTATAAGTACTCCACAAGAGCAGCTATGACCGTATCCATTTCTGATATGACCGTTCCTGAGAGAAAGCCTCAGATGCTGGCTGATGCTCAGGCAACCGTAGATAAGATTTCAAGCAATTACCGCAGAGGTTTGATTACGGAAGAGGAAAGATACCGTGCGGTAGTTGAGACCTGGAATGAGACGGATAAGGAATTGACGGATGTGCTGCTTTCCGGATTGGATAAGTACAACAATATCTTCATGATGGCAGACTCCGGTGCGCGTGGTTCCAACCAGCAGATTAAACAGCTGGCAGGTATGCGTGGTTTGATGGCTGATACAACCGGTAGAACCATCGAGCTGCCTATCAAGTCTAACTTCCGTGAAGGTCTGGATGTATTGGAGTACTTCATGTCCGCGCATGGTGCCCGTAAGGGTCTGTCTGATACGGCTCTTCGTACAGCTGACTCCGGTTATCTGACACGTCGAATGGTTGATGTATCTCAGGAGCTGATTATCCGTGAGGTAGATTGCTGTGAAGGCAGAGATGAGATTCCCGGAATGGTAGTTAAGGCATTCATGGACGGCAAGGAGACCATTGAAGGACTTAAGGACAGAATTACAGGAAGATTTGCCTGCGAGGATATCTTCGATAAAGACGGTAACAGAATCGTGAAGCATAATCATATGATTACCCCCAGCCGTGCAGCTAAAATTCTTAGCGTAGGCGTAAATGAGAAGGGGGAGCCTATTGAGGAGGTTAAGATTCGTACCGTATTGAGCTGTCGTTCCAGAAACGGCATCTGTGCAAAGTGCTACGGTGCTAACATGGCGACCGGTGAAGCTGTTCAGGTAGGTGAGGCAGTAGGTATCATCGCTGCACAGTCTATCGGTGAGCCCGGTACCCAGCTGACCATGAGAACCTTCCATACCGGTGGTGTTGCGGGTGATGATATCACCCAGGGTCTTCCCCGTGTAGAGGAGTTGTTCGAGGCAAGAAAACCGAAGGGTCTTGCAATTATTGCAGAATTCGGTGGCAAGGCAGAAATCCGTGATACCAAGAAGAAGCGTGAGGTGGTTATCACCAATGATGAGACCGGTGAGTCAAAAGCATATTTGATTCCTTACGGTTCCCGCATCAAGGTTATGGACGGACAGATGCTTGAGGCCGGCGATGAGCTGACAGAGGGTAGTGTAAATCCCCACGACCTGTTGAAGATTAAGGGCGTCCGTGCAGTTCAGGATTACATGCTCCGAGAGGTTCAGCGTGTATATCGTCTGCAGGGTGTAGATATCGCTGATAAGCATATTGAGGTGCTGGTACGTCAGATGCTTAAGAAGGTGCGTATTGAGAATAACGGAGATACCGAATTCCTGCCCGGTACCTTGGTAGATGTTCTTGATTATGAAGATATGAACGAGCAGCTGACTGCAGAGGGTAAGGAGCCTGCAGAGGGTAAGCAGATTATCCTTGGTATCACCAAGGCCGCTCTGGCTACCAATTCCTTCCTGTCGGCAGCATCCTTCCAGGAGACCACTAAGGTTCTGACGGAAGCTGCAATCAAGGGTAAGGTTGACCCGCTCATTGGTCTGAAGGAAAATGTAATCATTGGTAAGCTGATTCCTGCAGGTACCGGTATGAAGAGATATCGTTCCACAAGACTCAGCACTGATACCGCAAATGAGATTTTCTCTGAGGAAGCAGTTCTCGATGAGGATGTGGTACTGGAGGAAAACACAGCTCCGGAAGCAGAGGAAGCTGTAGAAGAAGTAGTGGCAGAAGAGGCTGTTATGGAAGAGGCTGTAGTAGCAGAAAGCTCTGAAGAATAAGCTTTGTATGCTTGCATGAAAAGACTTGAATAAAAAATACAAGAAAAAGGCTTGGGAATCGATGTGTTCCCAAGCCTTTTTTCTATGTTTTTTTATTCTATGAGTTCTCCCGTGTTGAGTACCTGCCAGCTTGTGACAGAATAAAAGGTATCCTCGTCCGTCTCCGGATACAGAATCTCAATATTCACCTGAAGGGTCTGTAAATCAGAGATGGAAATGGTATAGGATTTACTATGCCCTACGGTGTCCCAATACTCTTCGGCGTTCCTGCTGTCCGCATAGACCTCCGCCAGAGTGCTGTCGACACCGGCCAAGGCCTTCTCCGCTTCGTTGCAGGCATGATAGTAAGCATCGGTACGCTCCAATACCTTGCGGCTCAATTTGCTGTCTGCCTTGGCACTGATAATGGAAAGTGTGGCAAAGGAAATCAGGCACAGCAGGACAAATATCAACAGAATAGAGGAGGAACCGATATTTAAGCTCAATGTAATTTTCTTTTTGGTGTGGTTACGATGTTCAGTCAAGACAAGCCCTCCTTTGGGGAATGTGATGCGTTACGGTCAATGTGTATATGGGCTCATCGGAAGCATTGGGGTAGGAGGCTACGGTGATTTCTCCGGAGATGAGCTTCTCCGTATCTGTGGATGTCACAAGCCTTGCAAAATAGCATGCCTCCTTCTCGTCACACGCTTCCCAATTCCCGTCAAACAGCAATATGATGGTGTCATCCGGCATATCTGCCACGGGGCATTCCAGCAATGCCTTCATCTCTGCGACGTCACCTTCTGTGGCAAGAAAGCATTCCGCAAGATTTTGCGCATGGATGACAGCATGATTCTCATTCACAGTCTGTCTGCTGAGCAGATGAGACCGGACAAAGAGCTGTATGCACACGGTGCTTGCCAGTGAGAAGAATAAAATTACAATAATTAATTCCATGAGAACTAAGGCGGATTTGGAGTGCTTCATATCAAAGCTCCTTTCCTGAATTATCAACTATCGTGCAGCGGGGAGAAACGTAAAGCTTGTGAACTTCACCGCCCGGGGTTGTCAATTGGACGGTGAGCAGATTCTCCGATATCCATTCTGCATGGAAGGCTGATAATTCTATGATTTTCTGTCCGGCGGAAAGGGTATCCTCTCCCAGATAGCTTCCGGATTTCGTTAGCAATTCTCTCAGGTATCCGTCATAAAGGTAGAGATAGGTGCAGTAGGCTTCTCCGTTGATGTCCTGTGTAAGCATCAGTGCGGGTTCGCCGGCTAGGGCTGCAATGCGGATATGCTCTTCGTTGAGGGAGGAGTCCCCTGAGATTACAGTATCATTTTGCCTGATTTTCTCGGTGATATAGGAGACACAGGTTCTGGTATCGTAGTTGTTTCCCATATCGTCCACTGTACGACGGTAAACCTCTGAGCCAATGGTCACCAGCATCAGAGCAGATACCGTAAATACACCAAAAAGGGCCAGTACAAATAAGATATCTATAATGAAATGCTTTTCCTGATTTGTTGAGATTATATTCATAAGGAAATCATCCTTTTCTTGTTATCAATATTCATGCAAGGTTCCAAATCAATTCTGCTTGCGCAGCACGGTAATCTCCGGAAGCAGGTTGCTGCCGTAATACTCGTAATCCACCAGAAACACGTCAGAATCATATGTCAGTCCGTAATGAGTGACCAGATATTCCAGGGAGGGCGGATAGGTTCCTTCTACGGCATAACACTGTGAAATGCTTCGGTTTAATGCGGTTTCCAGACTTTCCTGCTGCTTGGTCAGCGAGGTGCTGCTGACAGAACGCACTCCCCAGAGAAACAAAATAAAGAGTATGGCAAAGCCGGTCAGGGGATAAAGATATGTAATTGACCGCAGGAACGGCTTGTTGGTCTGTTCAAATCTGTTCATGTGTATTGCCTTTCTGTATCAATAGTTATCCGATGCTTGACATAATGCCCATCAGCGGGAGAATGACAGACAACAGAATCATTCCTACGATGATGGAGAGGATAATAACCAGTGTCGGCTCCAAAAAGGAAATGATCGACTGTATTTTTTTGTCTGTGGTCTTTTCGTAGCTGTCAGCAATTTGTGACAGAACTACGTCCACGTTGCCGCTCTTGAAGCCTACAGCAACCATCTGGGAATACAAATGGTTGAAGATGGTAGAGCCGGATAATGCCTCCGCAAGGTTGGAGCCGGTATGGATGGCATTCTTGCAGGCGGCTATTTTCTCGCGCATTTTCTGTGTTCCCACCAGCTGGGAAACCATGTCAAGGCTGGTATAGGTGTCCATGCCGCTGCTTAAGCAAAGAGCCATGCCGCTTGCAAAACGTTGACAGGCAACACTCTCATAGAAGCCTCTGGTCAGCGGAAATACATTCAGAAAACGGGTGATGAGCTGCTTGCCCACATAGGTTTTGGTGGTGATGAGATAGAGGAGAAACAGAAGACAAAGCACCGCAACTAAAACCAGGGAGTAGCGGTTGAGATTCTCACCCAAGCGAAGCAGTGATGCGGCAAAGCCGGTCATTTCGCTTCCCAACTCAACAAAGACCTGGTTGAAGATGGGCATAACCTTACTGATTAATACAAAGATGACTATGAGCATCATGATAATCATGAGGAAGGGATAGGCAATGGCGCTCTTTATGTTCTCTGAGATATTTTCCTCTTTTTCATAGTAGGCGGCAAGGGACAGCATACATACATCCAGATTGCCGGATTCCTCTCCCAGGGAGATGGTGTGCAATACGTAATCCGGGAAGACCTCCGTAGCAGCAAGAGCTTTGTGAAACGGCTCTCCCTGCCGGCACACCGTCAATATGGATTGAATCAGTTCCTTTCCCTTCTCCGATTTGATATCACTCAACAGGATATTCATGCTTTCCACAGGAGTGATGCCTGCCTGAAACAAAAGTGCGGTCTGATTGCAGAAGGATGCAATTTCCTCATTGGATAGTTTTTTCTGTTCTTTCATATATTCATTCCCTTTCTGTTAGTACATTTTCTGCAATACATAATTGCTTCCGTCACCGATAAATTTCTTTAGGGTCTTATCGTCCGTATTGGCACCGAAGGTGGGGTCCACCAGTGTCCAGGTGCTGCCGTTAAATTCAATAATGCCGTTCAGCCAGCCGGTCTCCTCTGTGTAGATGCTGATCCAGGCGTGATACGCATCCTGCGCGTAGCCAACCTCCAGACGTGTGGGAATACGCTGGCTGCGCAGCATGGATGCCATGACGGCTGCATAATCCAGACAGATGCCGGTGCCGGAGTTCAGGATTTCATCCACGTCCGTGGTATAACCGGTGGGAGGGTCGGAGGCTTTATCGTAGTCGTAGGTAATCTCGGAAATCATGTAGTTGTAGATATTTCCGACTACCTCCAAATCGTTCTCGGCTGAGGCAGCCAGCTCCTTTCCCTTGGCTACCGTCAGACTGTCTGTATTGAAATTGACATACTGGTTCGGATAAAGGAAGGGGACGAATTCGTCCTCAAGCGTCACCTGCACCTGCTTAAACAGGCAGGTGGAATAGCTGGTACCGGATATATTTTCATAGATTGCCACATCATAGCTACCGTCTCCGGAGGAAAACGGAAAGGTTTCGTATTCGCTTCCGTGCAAATCATAGGTATAGACGATACTGTCCGGTCCTGTGATACGAAGCTTTACCTTGGGACAGTCTCCGGTATATCTGGCCATCACATATCCGCAGGAGGCATTGGAATAATCAATGCACGCCACGTCATTGTGTGTCTCGGCAATGCCGTCCGCCTGCGGCACCAGGCAGACCGGTGTGTTATCACGCAAGCTTGTGGGTGGCGGGGCTGTCACAGAGGCATCTCCCGGAATCTTTTCCGTTTCATCGACAAGCGTGATACTACCACTTTGCTCGGGAGCTGACGGAGGAGTTACGGGGTCGCCTTCGGCAGATTGCCCCTTCTGCGGCAGAACGGAATTGCCGGGTACATCCGGAATCTGTTGCCCGCATCCCGCTAAGAGGACTGTCAGCAACAAATATGAAATTGTATGCCTGTAGAATATGTGTTTCTTCATAACTCTCCGTGGATGGAACCGGCTGCATTTATTGTGGGGTTAAGAGAAAATGCAGAGGTTCGCTGTTTTTAATCGGAATATAAATATTGGACTCGCCCTCCTCCGAGAAGGGAAAGCCGATTAACTGCTTCGCTTTGTCATGGTAAACGGCAGCTATTCTCTGCCCGTCATGGGTTTCTAAATAGGCTTCCTCATAGAGAATGTTGTCTCCGGCAAGCTGAAGATACAGAATGTCATCCTCCAGATAATCGTTCAAGAGCACCGCGGGCTCCGGGGTGAACAGCTTCTCCGTCACATGGGAGAGCGGAACGATATAAAAGGGAGCCAGAAAAGTGAATAACAGTATGACTGCAGTGGCAATCAGCAAACGGTTGTAGATTTGTGTATTCGCTTTCTGACGCAGCACCAGCTTGTCAAAGGGAATGGTGTTGGGAGACTGATTACATGCCGCAAAAATATTCTGCAGAGCGGAGTCTGCCTTTTGGATATCTATCTGATATGTTTTTTTCCTGAAAAAAGACATGTGACTCGCCTCCTTATCCTTTCATTATGATTCGAAGCTTTTCCTGACCGGATGCAATATAGCGCTTCACACTGCTCCGGCTGATGTCCATCGCTGCAGCGATATCCTCTAATTTCATTTCATTAAAATAGCGCATGATAAGAACCTGCTTCTCATTGAAGGGAAGACTGTCCAGCGCCTGATTCAGACGGCTCGCCTCCTCCTTCTCCTGAAAGCTGGCTTCCGGATTGGAGTCGGTATGCTCATCCTGCAGTATTTCCATCATCTCGGGGTCACTGACCTGAGATGACACAAGCTTTAACTTGTTGCTCATATCGTAGCACACATGAAAGGAAATACGATTCAGCCAGGCGATGAAGAGAGTAGGGTCATTTAATTTGCTTAAGTTTTTCAGTGCCAGTATAAAGACCTCCTGCAGGGCATCCTGCGCGAGATAATCATCACGGAGATAATGCCTGGCGTAATTGTATACCTTGTTGTAGGTCATAGCATACAGCTCCGCGAAAGCATCGGAATCACTTTCCTTTGCGCGGAGCACGAGACCGGCTATGTAAGAAATATTCAGTTCTTTCATTCACAGCTCCCCATGAGATTATTACTGCCTTAAGAATGCAGCCTATTGTACGTTGCAGTGAGTAATTGTGCAAAGCTTTGTGCATTTACATCTTTATTTAAAAGGTAAGCATATTGCAAATCAATGGGAGCTTCCGCGTACCGGGTATTATATTCTGCGATGCGTCCCGTTATCTCATCTATAAAACGCTGCATATCCGTCTGCATGCAGTGATCCATTACCATGACATATTCGTTGCCGCCGTTGCGCCCCACAAAGCCGAACCGGTCTCCAATCTCCTCAAAGAAATTACAAAAATCCAGAATCATCCGGTCTCCGGCAGAGTGTCCCTGCGTTTCATTAATCTGACGGATGTTGGAAATGGTTCCGATGAAACAGCCTACCTCCTTCATGGCTTCCGGTGAATTATATGTCTGGAACGCCTTATCCAGACCGGACCTGTTGGGGATTCCGGTCAGATTATCCAGATAAGCTGCTTTATTTAAGGCATGACTCTCCTCAGCAAAGGATCTGAGCTTGCGGAAGTCGTACAGGATGCACAGAAGACTGAACAGAATCAGAACCCATATGATAGCGCTCAATGTCAAAATTACTTTGTCGGAATACAGCTGACTGCCTATCCCGGGATTACATATTAATATGAGAATGACCAGAATATCAATCAACAGCGTGACGGATAATTGGATAATTTTGGCTAAACGGAACGATTTCGCAAATTTCTTCTCTTGCATAGGAGTTCCTCCTTAATAAAGTATTACTAAGTAACATTATAGATTACCTATGAAAAAAAAGAAAGAAAAAGTCAAATTTTTTTGAACCTTTTTGACAGAAAGGATTGTCTTTATCAGTAGTGAAAGATAAATGGTGAGCCTGCCGGAGAACGGGCGGGCGTATCGAGAGGAGAAATATCATGTTTGGAAGGATTGGTGGTATTGCCGCTGTTGTCTTAAGCAAGGGATACACTCTGATTCAGATACAGGATGAGCAGGTTCCTTTGGGACTGTTCCCACAGGTGGAGAATCAATATTTCGGTGTCGCCGTCGGAGTGGTGACAGCCATGCTTCTGGCAGGCGCATGCACGGTTTACCTGATGGCGTGTCAAAGATACCGGGCGAGAATCAGGCAGCTTGACCGGGAGCGGAAATGCTATTGCGGATGGCATCTGAGACACCTGCGGGAGACAGCGGGAGACCTGGAATTGGAAGAGACGGCATACATGGAAAAAGAAATGCAAAACTTTTTTTCAAAAAAAATTCCGAAAGCTGAACCTTTTTGAAACCGGGAAGAGTCTTATGTATTAGAAACAGCAAATGATAACAGAATAGCTTGCACAAATAAAATGATAAAAAGCAAAAAGAGGTAGAGGGATGAAGAGATTATTCAAGAAGCTCCATAAGGCAGTGACAGTGACAATGTGTATTGCACTGGTGGTTGAAACTGTGAACCTGACCGGCCTGACAGTCAGCGCAGAGGAGGGAACAAGCGTATCCGGGAACAGCGTATCGGGGAA
>CAZPRB010000051.1:0-14489 GCA_964588645.1 uncultured Acetatifactor sp.
ATGATATCGCAGGTAAACAGTGCTATGGGCGAGATTACGACCAATCATCATCCGGTGCTGCATACGTGGTTGATTAGATGCTTTATGAAATTGGGAGATACATTATTTTCGGGTTATGAGTATGGAATTGGTCTGTTGTCGCTTTTGCAGATGCTGGTGTTAAGCTATGCGCTTGCCCGTCTGGTTCTGCTGCTAAAGAAAAAGAATGTTCCGGCTCTGCTTGTCATGCTCACCGCGTTTCTCTCGGCAATCTGGTTTATGAACGCATGCTTATCTGTGACCATGGTAAAGGACACCTTGCATGCGGCGTTTCTGGTATTGTTTGCCTGTCATTTTACGGAAATTGCTACAAATCCGTCAGAATATATAGAGCGGAAGCAAAATCTGTTGATTTTTCCGATTGTCAGTTTTCTGATGTGTGCACTCAGAAATAATGGTATTTATATTTATGTGTTCTGCTTTGCCGGATTGTTAATTGCTCGACTCACACGGCTCAAACAGGCGAGGACTTTTCTTGCTTTAATCGTGGTGATTGTATTACCTGTCTTTGCTTTTAAGCTTTACACAGGTCCTGTTTTTGCTGCATTTGGAATTAGACCGGGAGAGGTGAGGGAAGCGTTGTGCATTCCGATACAGCAGCTGCAGCGTGTGACGGTTAGTGATGCGGAAAAATTGACAGACGAACAGATGGATCTGATGTCGTACTATATTGATAATTTGGAATGGAGAGACCCATACCCCGGGCGCGCATATGACGCTTTTTTTGCAGACCCTGCCAAAAGTTGTTTTTATTCGGAACATTATAACAACGATCCGGTTGCATTCTGGAAATTTTATTTGCAGATTGGAATGCAGTTTCCGAAGGAATATATGGCGGCTTTTCTGTCTAATACTCTGGGATACTGGTATCCGGGGTATTATGATTTCTCGTATGTCATGTATGAAAACTATCCTGCGGAAACGTTTGCAGTGCCTCTGGAACGTAAGAGCATCGTGAAGCTTCCTGCACTGGAAAAATATTATGAAAGTGTCTGCTTGTCCAATGTTTGGAGGGAGACTCCGGTTTTGAGATTATTCTTTGTGTCCGGATTTTCACCTTGGCTTCTGCTGGTAGCTTTGATATTGGCATGGAGAAAAGGGTTTTTTACAAAAGTATTGCCTTTGTTTTTCCCTTTGATTGCACAATACGGCATCATGCTCCTTTCGCCGATGTCGTCCTTTCGTTATTCGTGGCCCTTTTATTTGATGCTGCCGCTTGCTTTGATAGGAATTTTTGGAAATATGGAATCATTCTCACGGGAAGGGGAAAGCGCCGAGGCGCGCATGGTAGAAGAAAATGATATTGACAGCAATTAAGGAAAAAATTGAACATTGGCACAAGGGAATATTGGTACTTATCTTTATGGCGGCTGTGATATTGCGCCTTGTAGGAATTGACTGGGGGATGCCCTATGGCAATCTGCATCCGGATGAGGGAATCATTTATGGGCAGTCCTATCAATGTGCATTGAATCGCAGCTTTGAGGTGAAGGAATATTACAGACCCAATCACGTTACCATTAAATTGAATACCCTTTTATATACCGGAATACAGGATTTGTATTTTGCACCGCAGGGACTGGAGGATTTTGCGCTGAATTATAATCAGCATTTTGCCTTATTTACCACGGCATCCCGGGTTCTGACGGCAGCATTTTCCGTGGGAGTTGTGGCGCTGGCGTATTTGATTGCCCGTTTCTGGGGCAGAAATCAGGCTTTGTTTGCGGCGTTGCTCTTTACGGTGTTCCCGTCCTTCCTTGAGCATTCACATTATATTACACCGGATATTCCGCTTTTGTTTTTCCTGATGGGTGTGCTGTGGATGGCTCTTTGCTATCTGAGAAAGCCAACGGTGGGAGGGCTGTTCTGGATGGCCTTTTTTACCGCGCTGGCCATCTGTGAAAAGTATCCCGGAGCCTATGGCTGTGCGATTATTGCGGTAACAGTATGTGTAACACGGGGAAAGAAGCTCTCAATGATTGTGAGAGATGGATGTCTGGCTATTTTATTTTTTTTGCTTGGAATCATGGCAGTCTCCCCGGTATTGCTGATTGATCTCAGCACGGTTCTGGAAGCGATGACAGGACAGAACATGCAATATCATTTGGGCGGGGATGGCTTGAATTTTGGACAGACCCTGTTCTTTTATGCACAGACCGCAGCAGTGCGTTTGGGACTGATACTGACAGCGTGCAGCATCTATGGAATCGTGAGAGCCTTTCGGGAAAAAAAGAAGCAGACGCTGCTTTTGTTGGCTTTCTTAGCCTATATTTTCCCTATTTCCATGCTGAGTGTCCATTGGGAGCGCTATACACTGCCGATTTATGCGGCGGGTCTTCTGTTCGGAGTCATAGGAGCAAGCAGTCTGCTTGAGGATTTGCGGGTAGCTTTACAGGACAAAAAACTTGCGTCTTTGATTGCCGTTTTCCTGTTATTTTTGTTGCCGACCGGCAGCCTTATGGCAGGAGCTATGGCAGTTTCCGGTCGTTTTCTGGCGCCGGACAGCCGTATTTTTCTACAGGAGGTGTTTGCCGAAATGAATATAAATTCCGGCAATACCGTATATGACTGTAATACGCCTCTGGACCCGGGCGGGTACTATGGAGCATTCAGCAATTTTGAAGCCGGAGATGCATCGCGCTACAAATACGGGAATCCTCCGCTCTTCGTAATGACATCATCTGCACAACGTGATCTCTATCTTGCTTCTGACCCGGAGGTGTATGGATGGATTGCAAACTTTTACAGACAGCTGGATGAGGAGTATGAGTTGGTCTACCTGTTTACTGTGGAAAATCCAAGCAATCACTTTTTGGAGCTGCAGAACATGTGGTATGCGGCCAGAAGTGTCTACAGATATCTGCGCGGAGCGTCGGCCGGTTGTGAGATCAGGCTCTATCAGATGGTGCCGTAAATGGGCGTGATATAGGAGATGGGAATGAAAAAACAGTTATCGATTGGTATCTATTTAAAGGAAATGAGAATTAAGAGTTGGTTGAAAAACCTGTTTGTTTTTTGCCCGATTATTTTTTCACTGGAATTATTCGAAGAAAATAAGCTTATGGAGGCTGTGCTGCTGACCCTTGCTTTTTGCCTGATATCTTCGGCTGTTTATGTGCTGAATGATATCAATGATGTTGATAATGACAGAAAACATGAGGTGAAGAAGAACCGTCCGATTGCTTCGGGACAAATTTCCTTTTTTCGTGCCCGGATTCTGCTGCTCTTTTTGACAATAGTGGGTCTTGGATTGGCTCTTTCGGTGAATCCGGAATCTTTTTTACTGATTCTTGCGTATGTTGTGATCAATGTTTTGTATTCCAAGTGGCTGAAGACTAAGGTGCTGATTGATTGTTTTTGTATTGCGGCAGGCTTTGTATTGCGGGTGCTGGTAGGAGGTACCATAGTCAGAATTGGCGTTTCGGGATGGATGTTTTTGACAGTGGTAGCGTTATCCCTGTTCATGGCATTCGGGAAACGGCGGGGAGAGTTGCATTGCTACGCGGACGGAGAGACCCGGGGCGTTCTGGAAATGTACGAGATGAATTTCCTGAACGGAGTGGTATTTATGTGTGCCGGTTTGGCTATGGTGTTTTATTCACTTTGGTCAATTTCACAGAAATCAAATCTGGTATATACAGTGCCGATTGTTGTATTTATCGTGATAAGGTATTTGTTTTTAGTGTTTACAGGGCACGCGGAGGCAGACCCCACGACTCTGATATTATCAGACAAAACACTTTTGGTGGCCTGCGGGATCTGCTCGCTCGTGATATTTCTCATGCTGTATGCAACACAGTTATTTGGATTATTTTTTTGCGCGGGCTAAAGTATTCTCCAAAGAAACCGATAAACATTATGAAACCTAAAAAGGAAGGAGGAGTCCGATATGCGTATAGCAGCTTATACACAGGTACAGCAGGTGTATCAGTCACAGCAGGTGAATAAGACCCGCAAGACCGGCAGCACCATGAAATCTGATAATGTGCAGATCAGCAGCTTTGGCAAGGATATTCAGACAGCGAAAGCGGCAGTGGCAGGAAGTCCTGATATTCGGGAAGAATTGACGGCTCCTATTAAGGCAAGGCTTCAGAACGGCACTTACGAGGTGAGCAATCAAAGCTTTGCGGAGAAATTGTTACAGAAATACGAAGAAACGAGGTAGGGTAAGTGGCAAGCTTAATGGAGAACCTGATAGAGGTACTGGATAAGGAATGCAGTGAATATGAGGGGCTACTTGCACTATCTCGGAGAAAAACACCGATTATTGTAAGCAATAATTTAGAAAATTTACAGAAAATCACGGATGAAGAACAGGAGCTGGTAGGCAGGGTCACCCGGTTGGATAAGCAACGTATGGAGATTACTGCAGATATCGCTAATGTGTTGAACAAGGATGTTGCGACGCTGAAGCTTGCGAACCTGATTGAGATGCTGGCGGGAAGACCGGCAGAGCAGAAGGCTTTGACGGACAGCCACGACAGATTACAGGCCGCAGTGAAGGACTTACAGAGAGTCAACGAACAGAATAAGGAGCTGCTTCAGAATGCCTTGGAGATGGTGGAATTCGAGATGAATCTGCTCCAGGCCGCGAAAACAGCGCCTGAGACTGCTAATTACAACCGCAGCGCTTATAATGCAGGAGACATGATGGGCGTGACCAGCGGTTTTGATGCAAAGCAGTAGGTATCGTCTTTGTGAAATGTAGAGGTGAAATATCATGCCGTTAATGGGTAGTTTATATATAGGAACATCCGGATTACAGACAAGTCAAAATGCGCTGAATACCACAGCGCATAATCTTTCTAACGTGGATACCACCGGCTATACCAGACAACAGGTACAGCAGTCGGACAGAGCGTATGTCACCATATCCAAGAACCCCAGATCGATTTCGGATAAGCAGTACGGACTGGGCGTCACCTATTCCCGAGTGAAACAGGTAAGAGATTATTTTTTGGACAAAACATTCCGCCGGGAATCCGGACGCAGTATGTTTTACGAAGTGTCCTCGGATGTGCTTGAGGAAGTGGAAAGCCAATTGGGAGAATTGAACGGAGAAGCGTTCCAGACAGCAATTTCTGATTTGTGGACGGCGGTGCAGGAGCTGTCAAAGGACCCCTGCAGCTCAGTGACACAGGGACTGCTGGTGCAGCGTGCCTCTGAATTTATAGAGCGTGCCGGTGCGGTTTATGACGGCTTTTGCAATTATCAGGACAATCTGAATGTTCAGGTGAAGCAGCAGGTCGACAAGATTAATGCATACGGTGAGCAGCTTCTGGAATTAAATGACCGGATTCGTGCGATTGAAAGCGGCGGAATCGAAAAGGCAAACGACCTGCGCGACGCTCGCAATCAGATTCTGGACGAGCTGGCAGAGTTGACGGAAATGTCCTATTCGGAGGATAGGTACGGCAATGTGGAGGTAAAGATAGAGGGTGTGGACTTCGTGAAGGGCAGCACCTGCTACAGCATTGAATTGCAGGTGGATGAGAGCACGGGCTTCTACACACCGTTCTGGCCGCAGAATGCGACCTATCACGTATTGGACAACGGTGAGAAGAAATATAATATTGACGGCGCGGAGGTATTTGACCTGACCAGAGAAATATCGGCAGACATGAACACTGATATCGGTGGTCTGAAGGGAATGCTTTTGGCGCGCGGAGACCACAGAGCGGATTACCGTGATGTGCAGAGCAGCAATTATGACGACGTCAGTCAGTCCGTGATTATGAATGTTCAGGCTGAGTTTGACCAGCTGATTCATCATGTCACAACCAAGATAAACAGTATTTTGGCTGATGCGGCAGGCGTGCAGACCGGAGATATCACTTTGGCGGACGGAAGTGTTCTGGAGAATGTAAGATATTGTAAAATAGAGCCGGGCGCGTTCAACTATATGCGCAACGAGGATGGCACACCCCTTCAGCTTTTTGATAAGATTACAACGGATGAATACACCAGGGTACAGGATATCAACGGTACGGAGTACTGGGTGTACGCAGAGGAGGACATGGCACAGGCTGACAGCCTGTATTCCGTTAAGAACCTTCAGATAGACGAGGGCTTACGGCAGAGTCCCTCCAAGCTTTCCTTCCGGAAGGAGGACGGCACCGAGGACAACGCCACGGCGGAGGCTTTGAAGGCGGCGTTTACGGAGGAAATTTACAGTCTGAATCCCAATGTCCTCAAAAAGACCACCTTTGTGGATTATTATTCGGACCTGGTATCCCAGGTTGCCAATTCCGGATATGTGTACCGCAGCATCGGCGAGAACCAGAGGAACACAGTGGAATCCGCCCAAAATGCAAGGGCGCAGGTGCTGGATGTATCCTCTGACGAGGAGCTCTCCAACATGATTAAGTTCCAGAACGCGTTCAATGCTTCCAGCAGATATATTAATGTCATCAGCGAGATGCTGGAGCATATCATCAGCACACTGGGTAGATAGTAAGAGGAGGAAATGCAATGTCATCACAGTTTTTCGGATTGAATATCGCATATACGGGCTTGCTGGCAAGCAATGCAGCACTGAACACCACCTCCAACAATATTGCCAATGTGCAGACGGAAGGGTACAGCAGGCAGCAGGTGTCCCAGCAGGCAGCCAGCGCACTGCGCATGTTCCAGCAGTATGGCTGTGCCGGTGCCGGTGTAGAGACTCTGGCTATCGAACGTGTCAGAGACCAGTTCTACAATACCAAATATTGGGACAACAACGCCAAGGTAGGCGAGTATAATATGAAGCAGTATTATATGAAGCAGGTTGAGACCTACTTTGAGGATAACGGAACCAACGCAGGCTTCAAGACGATTTTTGACCAAATGATGGTGACCAGTCTGGGAGAGCTTCTGAAGGACCCGAGCAGCGCCACGGCCAAGTCCCAGTTTCTGGGCTCTGCAGGAGCGCTGGCAGAATACTTCAACGGACTGGCAGGCAATATTGAAGCTCTGCAGAAGGACGTGAATCAGGAGATTAAGCTGAAGGTGGATGAGATTAACTCCCTCGCAGGAGAAATCGCCACTCTGAACAAGCAGATTAATACCATCGAGCTGACCGGCGTGAAGGCAAATGAGCTTCGTGACAGAAGAGAGCTTTTGCTGGACGAGCTGTCCGAGATAGTGGATGTGGATGTGCAGGAGCTTCCTGTTACCGATACGAACAATCCGGACCGGGAGACGGGAGCCAGCCGTTTTATCCTGAAGATTGCAGGCGGTCAGATTCTGGTGGATGACAGCAGCTACAGAGGTATGGAATGTGTTGCCAGAACAAATTATGAGAAGGTGAACCAGACGGATATTGACGGTCTCTTCGACATATACTGGGAGGACGGACAGCGGTTCAACCTCTATAATGTGGCAATGGGTGGCGCACTGCGGGGTCTGGTTCAGATGCGGGACGGTAATAACGGCGAGAATTTTGAGGGCAAGATTATCGCGACAGGTATGACTCCTGACAGCAAGTACGATACCGTCACCATTCAGGCAGATTATGCTTATCTGCAGGATTTGAATAAATGTAATCTTTCCGACCAGGGAGGTATCATCAATCTGGGCAATCAGGAGTTTTACTATGATTCCTGGACCTATGAGTGCAAATATGATGCGGCAGGAAAAGCTACATATACCTACACCTTCACCCTTTCCGGGAGCGACAAGAATGCGTCCCGGCTGACCAATGACCGGGTGAACAAAATGGCGTCCATCGGTACCGGAATTGCCTATCAGGGAATTCCGTATTATATGAATCAGATGAATGAATGGCTGAGAACCTTCTCCCAGAAGTTCAACGATATCCTGACAAGCGGCTATGATGATGAGAACAATAAAGGCGTATTGCTGTTTACGGCAAACGAAGCCACAAGCGAGGAACAGTTCGATTTCCCGGCGGGTACGAGATATGATATCGGTGGGGATGTGACCGTCAATGTCTCGGATGACAGCTATTATCGCATGACGGCAAAGAATTTCGCGGTGCTGGCTGCCATGGAGATGGATCCCACCCTGTTAGCCACCAAGTTTGAGCAGGGGGACGGCGTGGAACAGAATGATTTGCTGGAGGCTCTGGGCACCATGGCATATGACAAGACCAAGATGAGCTTCCGCGGTGCTTCCGCCTCTGAGTTTCTGCAGTGCGTATTGTCGGATGTGGCATTGAATGCTTCCAGTGCCAATACCTTCCAGCGAAATTATACCAATATCGCAGGTGTCATTGATACACAGAGAATTTCCATATCGGGCGTGGATGAGGATGAGGAGGCTGTGAACCTTGTGAAGTACCAGAACGGATATAATCTGGCATCCAAGATGATTCAGACCCTGACGGAGATTTATGACAAGCTGATACTGGAGACCGGAGTCTGAGGCGGAATGGTTCCGGAGGCATAGGACACCCTTCTTTCTAAGAAATACGAGGTAAAAAATATGAGAATTACCAACAAAATCATGCAGAGAAATAACCTGTCGAATATTAATACCAACAAGATATATCAGGACAAGCTGAGTACGCAGATGTCCACCCAGAAAAAGGTGAACCGGCCCTCGGATGACCCTGTTGTAACCATCAGAGCGCTGCGCCTTCGAAGCAATGTGACGGAGATTACCCAGTATTACAGCAAGAACATTCCCGATGCGGAGAGCTGGCTGAGTGTGACAGAGGATGCACTGAAGAATATGACGCAGATTGTGACCAACATGATTTCCCAGTGCACCAAGGGCGCCAATGGCGATTTGACCGCCTCTGACCGTGAAATCATTCTGGAACAGCTGAAGGCTCTGGGGGATGAGGTGTACAGCACCGGTGATGCCGATTACGCCGGCAGATATGTGTTTACCGGATACCGCACGGATACCTCCTTGAGATTCCCGGAGGAAAGGAAGCAGGAATATACCATTACGGAGCAGCTGGACAACAGTGCGCTCGGCAGTCTGACAAAGGTGAATACGGACGCCCTTTTGGACTGGACGGAGAATAACTACAACGGAGCGGGAATGAGCGCTCTGGATGAGACCAAAATCGAATCGGTGGATGTATACCGTATCCGACTGGCATACAATGATTGCAAGGAAGGCGGAGACGTAACAATCCGCTTTGGAAAGCAGACAGACCCGGCAACCGGCAATATTACCTTTGCCAATCAGTGGTCCGCTGCAGGCGGAGAGATTACCCGGATGCATACCTACGAAGACCCTTATACGGCTGCGGCGAACAATGACGATGCTATCATTTATGTGGCTGAGACGGGAGAACTCCTCCTCGGTAAGAACCGGTACGACCAACTGATGGCGGTGAAGGATGATCCGGCTACCGTGGCAGATGAGAGCGAGATTCAAGTGGAGTATCAGAAGAGCGAATGGGCGAAAGGAGACCTTCGCCCGGAGCATTATTTTGCCTGTGAATCAGAGGGAGTCACCTATAATGATACCTATTTACAGGGCGGGACCAACGGTCAGAAGATTGAGTATGACGTGGGCTTCAACCAGACCATTCGGGTGAATTCTACGGCGGATGAATGCTTCAAGCACGGAATCGGCAGAGAAGTGGATGACCTTGTGGCATCCCTGCAGAATGTGATTGATATTGAAAAGGTGAAGACCGGCATCGAGAAGCGTCTGGAGACAGCTACCGGAGCGGACGCGGAGCTTCTGAACCAACAGCTGGTTGCGGCGGAAAAGGCGTATACATTGGCGAAGGATAAATGCCAGAAGCTTTTCGAGCAGGGCATCACAGCCTTCCAGGGATATCTGGATGACACCAACCTGTGTATCACAAACTGCGGTACCAGAGGCAGTAAGCTGGATTTGATTAAGATGCGTATGCAGAATCAGAAGACCACCTTTGAGACCCTGAAGAGTGAGAACGAGGATGCGGATATCACGGAGGTAGCAATTCAGCTTTCCAGCGCAGAACTGACCTACGAGGCGGCATTGATGGCAACAGGTAAGGTGATGCAGACCACACTGCTGAACTTCATATAAAATAAGAGTGCCGGTAAACTGCGGCAGAAATGATTTCGGTACTGACAACAAAAAAACAATAGCGCACAAGGCGCGGATAGGAGTCCTATGAAGATTGATACAAGAATTTTCGGCGAGATTGAAATTTCAGATGACAAAATTATTACCTTTGAGAACGGAATCATCGGTTTCCCGGATTTGAAGCATTTTACCCTGCTTCATGATGAGGAGAAGGGAACCGGGGTGGGTATCCGCTTCCTGCAGTCCCTTGAGGAACCCACATTTGCCATGCCGGTAATGGATCCCCTTCTTGTAGCGCCTGATTATGATCCCGAGGTGAATGATGAGCTGCTTGCAAGTGCAGGCAACCTTACTCCCGACAATATTCTGGTGATTGTGACGGTGACAGTCCCCTCGGACCTGACTAAGATGAGCGTGAATCTTCAGGGCCCTCTTGTAATCAATGTGGACGAGCACAAGGCATGTCAGATTATCATCGATGGCGGGCAATATCCGGTGAAATTCCCCATCTATGATATCCTGCAGGCAAGAAAGGCGGGTGAGTAGTATGCTGGCATTATCCAGAAAGAAAAACGAAGCAATCATTGTCAACAACAATGTGGAAATTACCATCCTTGAGGTGAAGGGTGACCAGGTTAAACTAGGCATCACTGCGCCCAAGGAGGTGCCGGTGTACCGCAAGGAGGTATATCTGCAGATTCAGGAGGCCAACAAGGAGTCCGTCAGTGCGGACGGCATGGAGGCATTGAAGAAGCTTCTGGGCTAGAAGCGGGAGAAGGACACGGAACAATAAAGGAATTCCAAGGGAGGTGCAAAAATTTGCACTTCCCTATTAATTTTTTCCCAAAACGCACCGATAAAAACACTAGAAACACGATTTTGTAACGGATTGTGGTGCCTTGGGCACCGTTTTTTCACACGGAGGTGACTTTAAAATGGCAATGGAACCATTAGGAAGCGTAATGAGCATACAGGCTCAGAATGCGGTAACACAGAAGCAGATAACACCGGCGGAGAGACCGGCAGAATATACTGCGGCAAATGTGCAGGCAGCGGAGAAAATCGACGCTACCACAGCTGTTGTTGAAAATGCTCAGGGCAAGACACAGTACAGTGACCAGCAGAACGGTGACCAGCAGGCTGTGAATGAGCAGATTAAGAAGGCTGTAGAGCAGATGAATAAGAAGATGGCAGTGAATTCAGAGGCGGTCTTCGGTATTCACGAAGGAACCAACAGAGTAACCATCAAGATAGTAGACAAGTCTACCCGGGAGACAATCAAAGAGCTTCCCCCTGAGAAAACCCTGGATATGATTGCCAAGGTATGGGAGCTGGCAGGTATTCTGGTAGATGAGAAGAGATAGGAGGAATCTCTATGGCAATGAGAGTCACCGGTATGATGTCCGGTATGGATACAGAGAGCATCATTCAGGAGCTGGTAGCTGCAAGACGTACCAAGGTAGATACCCAGGTAAAGGCGCAGACCAAGCTGGAATGGAAGCAGGAGGCCTGGAAGAATCTGAACACTAAAATCAAGAATCTTCAGGCGAAATTTATCAGCAATATGCGCTTTGAAGCTTCCTTCGGCAAGAAGACCACCAGCGTATCCAACACATCCGCAGCCAGCGTTATCACTGGTGAGAATGCGGTGAACGGCGTGCAGACCTTAAAGATTAACAGACTTGCGAAAACTGCGTATTTGACAGGTGCACAGTTGTCGGGGGAGGACGGCACCCGGTACAGCGCTTTGTCTAAGATGAGCGACTTGGGAATTACGGAAGCCACAACCGTCAGCCTGAACAGCGCAGGTAAGACTACGGATATTGAAATCAATGAAAACACCTCGATTTCCGATTTCCTGAACAAGGTGAAGGAGGCGGGCTTAAATGCCAGCTTCGATGCGAAGTATCAGCGCATCTTCATCAGCGCTAAGGAATCCGGAGAGAAATACGATTTCAGCTTCACCGCTTCCGATGCAAACGGCTCCGATGCGTTGAAGGCACTGGGCCTTCGGGTCGGATTGAACAGCGATACGGCGACTAAGGCAGAGTATGAAAAATACGCAGGCTTCGTGGTGGACGGCGATAAGGACGCTACCATTGCCAATATGCAGTCCATGATTGATGCAACCGTAGCTGCCAAAACGAACACCTATTTAGCACAATATAAAGCCTTGATGAGCTCACAGGAGGCTGCACAGAGCGCTATTGATGATATGGGCGCCAAATATGCGGATTTCGAGGGAGAGTCAGTTGATTATGCCACCACTCTGCAGAGAATAGAGGATGCCATCGCTGATAAGAAGAGTGAAATCGCAGCCATGGACCCTGAGGATACAGAGGCAGTTGAGGCTGCCGAAAAAGAGCTGGCAGCACTGGAGGCTGATGCCGACACCCTGAAGACACAGCAGAACAAATTGAATGACATTCATACACAGATTACCGATACGGAACAGTATGTGAATGTGACTGCCACGGTGGACGACGAGGGCAATACCTCCTACAGCGCGGAAGCGACGGAGAAGCTGAAGAGCCAGGTGGCGGACAGCTATTATCAGAAGGCAACGTATGCGCAAAAGGTATTGCAGGATACCACCATGCTGAATGACTCCGGAGCTACCAAGATCAGCGGTCAGGATGCACTTATCTATTTAAACGGTGCAGAATTCAAAAACAATACAAATGTTTTCGAGATAAACGGCTTGACAATCACCGCGCTTGCTGCGACCAAGGAAGGGGAAGAGATAACCCTCTCCACTCAGGATGACGTGGATGGTATCTATGACATGATCAGGAACTTCCTGAAGGAGTACAATACCCTGATTAATGAGATGGACAAGCTGTACAATGCCGACTCGGCAAAGGGCTTTGAACCCATGACTGATGAGGAAAAGGAGACTGTGTCCGAGAGCGAAGTCGAGAAATACGAGACCAAGATTAAGGATGCTTTGCTGCGTCACGACAGCAACCTGAACAGTATCAGTTCCGCGCTGAAGAGTGTGATGTCCTCCGGTATCCAGGTGAACGGTAAGACAATGTATCTGACCAACTTCGGCATCAATACCCTGGGATACTTTAATGCTGCGGACAATGAGAAAAATGCTTACCACATTGACGGCGATGAAGACGATGCAAGTACCTCCGGCAATCCTGATGTGCTTAAGGGTTTGATTGCAAGTGATACCGATACCGTGATTTCCTTCTTCTCTCAGTTGGCAAGGAATCTCTATTCCAAGATGGACAGTCTGTCCAGCTCGGTGAACGGATACCGCAGCTTTGGCAGCTTCTATGATGATAAGAAGATGAAGACGGACTACACGGATTACACCACTAAGATTGCAGATTTAGAGCAGAAGTTAGCAGATTATGAAGACAAATGGTACGCAAAATTTGCTGCGATGGAGAGCGCCATGGCAAAGATGCAGTCCAATGCAAATGCAGTGACCAGCTTGTTAGGAGGTTGATATTATGGCATTACCCAATGCTTATGCACAATATAAGAACAGCAAGGTGCTGACTGCGTCCCCGGCTGAGCTTACGTTAATGCTTTATGAGGGAGCCATCAAGTTCTGCAATATTGCCATACTGGCCATTGAACAAAAGGACATTGAGAAGGCGCATATCCATATCGTGAAAGCACAGAAGATTATCGAGCATTTCAGACAGACTCTGGATATGCGCTATACGGTGGCGCAGGATTTTGAGAGAGTCTATGTATATCTGGCACAGAGATTATCGGAGGCCAATATCAAGAAGGATGCGGAGATTCTGGAGGAGGTCAACACTCATCTGCGAGCCATGCGGGATACGTGGAAGGAAGTGATGCGTATCAACAGAGAGAAAGGAACTGCCTAATGGAGAATCAATTGAGTATTTTGGCTGAGAGCCTTGATAAGAAAATCCAAGTGCTTAAGGAAATTCAGAAATACAATGAAGTGCAGGAGGCCAGCTTTCAGGACGGCAAAGCGAAGCTGGAGGATTTCGACAGGGCTGTGGAGCAGAAGGGCATTTTGATTGAAAAACTGAACAAGCTGGACGAGGGCTTTGAAATCCTGTATGCCAAGCTGGCAGAGCAGCTGAAGGACAACAAAGAACGCTACGCCTCTCAGATTGCTGACATACAGCAAAAGATTAAGCTGGTGACGGAGCTGGGCGTGTCCGTTCAGGCACAGGAAAAGCGCAACAAAGCGTTGGTGGAGCAGTTCTTTGCCAAGGAGCGGCGCGGCATCCGTCAGGGACGCCAAAGCTCTAAGGCTGCATACGACTACTACAAGAATATGAGTCAGTCCGGCTACGCTTCCTCGCAATTCATGGACAGCAAACAGTGATAAAGTAAAAAATAAAAATTAATTAGTAAAAGGGGTTAAGTTTTCCGAAACTGCTCCGATATATATTACAAGTAAAGCAAATAAAACAAAAGTTTTAGGAGCTTTCAATAAGGTAACACGAATCAATCCGCACAATTGAGGA
>CAZPRB010000052.1:0-14134 GCA_964588645.1 uncultured Acetatifactor sp.
ATGAATAATGAAATACTTTCTCTCATACTGTCTATTGTATCGTGAATTACATCGTTTGACAATAAAAACTATTTTTATTACATTCAATTATCGTCAAATTTGTTGACGATTTCCCCAGTGTGGTTTACATTAGATATAAGAACCTACGATATAATTGAGGAGGACATCCTTATGCTGAAATATATCAAGCTTCATCCCGCAGATACAGTGGCTGTCGCACTGACGCCTCTTGCTGCAGGAGAGACGGTTTCTCCGGATGGGCAGGAGCTGATTCTGACGGAGGATATTCCGCAGGGACATAAATTTGCATTACAGAATTTGGCAGAAAATGAGCCCGTTATCAAATACGGTTATCCCATCGGCGTGACCAAAGAGCCTGTCAAAAAGGGTTCCTGGATACATGTTCATAATCTCAAGACGGGTCTGGGCGACCTGCTTACCTACACCTATGACAAGCAGGATACCACTCTTCCCCCCACAAAGGAACGATATTTTCAAGGGTATCGCCATGCAGACGGAAAAGTGGGAATCCGCAACGAAATATGGATTATTCCCACGGTGGGCTGTGTCAACAACATTGCAACCGCCATTGAGCGACAGGCACAGAGCATGCTTCGCGGCAGTATTGATGCTATTGCGGCATTTCCACACCCTTACGGCTGTTCCCAGATGGGAGATGACCAGGAACACACAAGGCAGATTCTGGCAGACCTTGTCAAGCATCCCAATGCCGGAGGTGTGCTGGTGCTGGGCTTAGGCTGCGAAAACAGCAATATAGAGGAATTGAAAAAATACATCGGTGCCTACGATGAAAACCGGGTGAAATTCCTGGTCTGTCAGGAATCCGGGGACGAGATAGCCGATGCGCTTTCCCTGCTTGAGGAGCTGGCGGAATACACCTGCGACAGGAAACGGGAGCCCATCAGCTGCAGCGAACTGGTCATCGGCATGAAGTGCGGCGGCTCCGACGGGCTGTCCGGCATCACCGCTAATCCCACGGTAGGGGCTTTCTCCGACCTGCTGATTTCAAAAGGCGGTACCACCATTCTCACGGAGGTTCCCGAGATGTTCGGTGCAGAGACCCTTCTGATGAATCGCTGTGAAAATGAAGCACTGTTCGAACAGACGGTGCAGTTGATTAATGATTTTAAAAACTACTTCACCAGCCATAACCAGGCCATTTACGAGAATCCCTCTCCGGGAAACAAAAAGGGCGGCATCTCCACCCTGGAGGATAAATCCTTGGGCTGCACCCAGAAGTCCGGCAGTGCTGCCGTGCGCGGCGTGCTGTCCTATGGAGAAACGGTTAAAGAAAAAGGACTGAATCTGTTGAGTGCTCCCGGCAATGATTTGGTGGCTTCCACTGCACTGGCAGCATCCGGTGCACATATGGTACTGTTCACCACCGGCAGGGGGACTCCTTTTGCATCTCCCGTTCCCACCATGAAAATCTCCAGCAACTCCGCTCTGTACCACAGGAAGAGCAACTGGATTGATTTCAACTGCGGAGCATTGGTGGAGGGAACAGACCTTCCCACCTTAAGCGAACAATTATTTGAATATGTACTCTCCGTGGCATCCGGCGAGAAGGTGAAATCCGAAGCAGCCGGCTTCCATGACATGGCAATTTTTAAGCAGGGCGTGACCTTATGAGAAAGGCGAAGACGAACATGAACAAATTAAACTATCAGACCTTAAAGGACTTAAATTATGACGGCTATCTGTTAAAGGAGGCTCCCGAACGTGTACTGCAATTCGGCGAAGGCAATTTTCTCCGTGCTTTTGTAGACTACTTTATCGATATGATGAACGAAAAAGCAGGCTTCGACAGCAAGGTAGTTCTCGTGCAGCCCATCGCTAACCAGGGAAGCTTTAATCTGGCAGATGTCATCAACGAACAGGAGGGACTGTATACCCTGTATCTGCGCGGCTTCGAAAACAATCAAAAGGTAAATACGAAACGCATCATCTCCTGTGTCAGCCGTTGTCTTAACGTGTACAGCGACTACGAAGCTGTGATGGCTTGTGCAGACAATCCGGAGCTTCGATATATCGCCTGCAATACCACAGAGGCAGGAATTGTGTACGATGCCAGATGTCAGTTCACTGACACACCCCCGGAAAGTTATCCGGCAAAGCTTACTCAGTTTCTGTACCGTCGTTTTCAGACCTTTGGCAAGGAACCGGGAAAGGGATTTGTCATTCTTGCTTGCGAGTTGATTGATGATAACGGCAAGGAGCTTGAAAAATGTGTTTTAAAGTATGCAGAGCAATGGAAGCTTGGCGATGCATTCTGCAATTGGATTACAGAGGAAAATATCTTTTGTTCCACATTGGTAGACCGAATCGTGACAGGTTATCCGCGAAGCGAAGCTGCCGGCATTAATGAAGAAAACGGTTATGAGGATAATCTGATTGATACCGGAGAAGTATTTGGTTTCTGGGTGATTGAAGGTCCCGAATCCCTGAAGGAGGAGCTTCCGTTTGCACAGGCAGGGTTGCCTGTACTAATCACCGATGACCACAAGCCTTATAAGCAGCGAAAGGTACGCATTTTAAATGGTGCACATACTTCCATGGTGCTGGGCGCCTATCTGGCAGGACAGGATATTGTCAGAGACTGTATGAATGATGATGTCATTCAGAAATTTATGAACAAAACCATTTACGAGGAAATCATACCTACCCTTTCTCTTTCCGAGGAGAACTGCAGGGATTTCGCAGCTTCCGTGACGGAGCGCTTCAAAAATCCCTTTATAGACCATGCGCTGATGGCCATATCCCTGAATTCAACCTCCAAATGGAAAGCCCGTGTGATGCCTTCCTTAAAGGGATATATTGCCAAGACCGGCTCCCTTCCCGCATGCATCACAGCATCCTTCGCTTTCTATCTGAAGTTTTACCGGGGACTTCGTCTGGAGGAGGATGGTTTGGTTGCCTCCAGAGGCACCAACGAATACACCGTCAAGGACGACCGTTCCGTATTGGAATTCTATGCTGCACATAAGGATGCTTCCATTGCCGAATACGCACATGCAGCCTGCAGCAACACGGATTTCTGGGGAGAGGATTTATCATTGATTCCCGATTTTGAGAATGCCGTTGTCTCCTATCTGGAAGCCATCGAAGCAAAGGGAACCTACGAGGTGATGAAGGATATTATCGCTGAATAAAATTCATTTCAGGTACAAAGGAGAAGGCTTCTCATGAAAAACAGAAACAAAAAAAGATATACCATTGCAGCTCTTTCCGGAGATACACAGTCAGATTTTTCAGAAAATACACTCCGCTACCTATATGCCTGCGCGGAGAAGGAAAATGTGGATGTTTTTTATCTGAAGGGTCCCACTATCCCTCAGTACTGCAAGGACATTTTACAATATAATTCCGAGGGCGATTATCACCACCAGTTTAAATCCGTATTTGAGTATGTACATTTTGTACAGGCAGATGCCCTGATTGTTTTCATAGGCTCTATCACCAGCTATCTCGCCTTGGAATCCACCAGGGAATTTCTGGATCAATATGTTCAGATTCCCTATGTCATTGTCCAAAATGTCAGCGAAGAGGATGATATTCCCTATATCGTTGCAGATAACTATTCCGGCATGAAGAAATGCATAGAGCATCTTGCTATCGATCACGGATACCGGAAAATCGCTTTTCTCAGCGGTCCCAATGTCAACACCGATGCCAACGAACGATTAAGGGCATACCGGGATGTAATGAATGCCTGTGGATATCCGGTGACAGACTCTATGATTGCATACGGCGATTACACAGAAAATGTGGATGAGCAGGTGCGCTTTCTCCTGGACCAAAACCCCGGTCTGGAGGCTATTGCCTGTGCAAATGACAATATGGCAAAGTCCTGCTATCGTGTTTGTCAGAAACGGAATCTTACAGTGGGAAAGGATATTGCCATCACCGGCTTCGATGATGTGGAGATGGCTACGGAATTGACACCTCCTCTTACCAGCGTAGCACAGAATTGCTATGCTCTCAGCTATGCGGCAATCCACAAAGCCATTGCACTGTGCGAGGGGAAGGACGTGTCCTCCGAAAGAATTCCATTAACCCTGCAGATACGCTCCTCCTGCGGATGCAAACAAAATCTGTATGCCTATGACACGCATATTCCGCCGGAGGAAATGGAGTCCGTCATTGTGTCCAAGGCCGGACAAATTGCAGACAGACTGTTGGGACAGATTCCCTTTGCGGAGGAACGTGACAAATACGCAGCTCTCATCAAGGAATATTTTCTCTATCTCTACCGCTCTATGATGAAACAGAGCGAGGTGTTCCAGCCTGATTATTTATCCGGCATTCTGATGGAATTGGTTCAATATCCCTATCTGTCCCATTCCAGATTGTCAGAGTATATGGTCAGACTCATCCGCTTAATGCTGAACAACGTAGACGATTTGGATACAAAAAGAGAATTGGCCTTCATCATAGAGGATGCAAAACAGGCGTTTTTCTCTTATGAGAAACAGAGAACCGAACAGGAAATCAAACAATTAAATCGCAAGTCTTGGTTTGTTCCTTCTCTGACCAGAGATTTGCATCACAGTGGTACCAGAGAAGACCTGCGCGATGTGTTTATCCCCATTATGCAGCGTTTCCAGAGCATGAATGTAAGAAGCTGTTATATTTATCTGTTCCAGGAGCCTGTAATGCACCGGGCTAACTCCTCTGTTCTGTTTCCCAGAAGCCTTTATTTGACAGCCTATTACAACCAGCACGCCATGCTGTGCTATCCCAATAATAAAAGACCCCGTATCACAGAGCAGAACGGCTTCTCCACCAATATTCCGGAGGATCACTCCGTGACTCTGACCTCTTATGTGCTGTTTTCGGAGGACCGACAATACGGCGTTATGCTGTGCGAAGTAGCACCGGACGATATCTCCTTCCTGTATACCTGCGGCATGCAGATAGGCTCTCTTCTGCGCTATCTGGAAATGAACTGGACGGAACAGGATGCTGCCGTAGAGCTCCGTCATTCCTTGAATGTCATTCAGGAGCAAAACCGCGTCCTGAGCTTCATTTCGGACTATGATGAGTTGAGCCAGCTTCTGAACCGAAGAGGCTTTATGGAACATGCCATTTCGTGCATGACGCAAAATGAGGGCAAGAAAGCATACATCATTTTCTGTGATGTGGATCACTTAAAGGAAATCAACGACTGCTTCGGACATACGGCAGGTGATTATGCCATACAAAGTGCAGCTAACCTAATACGGAAGAGCCTTCCCGAAAACTCCATCATTGCCCGAATCGGCGGTGATGAGTTTGTATCCATGATCCTCTCCGATGAACCGCATTACAAAGAAGAAATCACTTTACACCTGAAAGAAACTCTGAACGACTTCAACAACAATAAAGCTCTGCCTTATTATATTGAATTTTCCGTTGGAATATATGAATTTGTCTGCGCTCCGGATGTGGAGCTGAGCAAAGTCATCCAAAAGTCCGATGAGCTTCTGTATCAGGCAAAACAGAACCGAAGAAAAACCGTGAAAAAATAAAGGGGCAAGCTGCCCCTTTATTTTTATTAGCTATTCCATATGTCTTTATAGTCGTCTGTTGTAAACGGTATGTCCAAGGTACCGCAGATATCCCTGACATGAGCCGGCGAGGCGGTTCCGTACAAGGGAATACAACAGAAGGGCTGATGATAAAAGAAGCCTGTCACCGCCTGCGTGACGGTGCAGTCATACTTCTTAGTCAAAGCCTGTATTCTCTGCGCAACCTTCAGATTGTTCTCCGTGAAATAATCGCTGTTAACCACATTCTCCGTTGCTCCTGTCAGATAGCGCTGAAAAAAACCGTTGCAATTGCCGGAGAAAGGCATCGCCGGCACTTCAGAATGTTCTACATGGAACTGGTAGGCATCTCCATCCATACAGCGAAGGGAGGTGTCTCCCGGCTCCTTCATGTGCTTCATGCCGATATTAAACAGACTTTGGTCTGCCACAAATCCCCGATACCCTTTTTTCATACAGTATTCATAGGCTGCATGCATGCGGTCCGCATCCCAATTGGAGCAGGCATAGTAGCGAATCTTGCCCTCTCTTACAAACTGCTCCATTGTCTCAATCATATATTCTACAGGCAACTCTCTGTCATCCCTGTGATAGAAATAAATATCAATATAGTCCGTGCGAAGCTTTTCCAAGGAACCGTTCAAATCCTCTGTCATATCCTCCCGCCTCAATCTACGCTTTCTGAATATGGGAGAAGTCCTGTCCACCTCGTGATGACCGCCCTTGGTCATGAGTACGATTTCATGCCTCTTGCCGGTTCTGGCAAGCCAGTCACCGATAGCACGTTCCGACCGGTTCCTCTCACCCGGAATCCAATTGGAATAAACATGTGCCGTATCAATCACATTGCCGCCAAACTCCATATAGGTACCAAAAAGCCGGTCTGTATCCGCACCATCATAGCGCCTCCCGGCCTCCGCTGCGCCCAGACCAATGGGATATAACCATAAATCAGTAGCCGGTATTAGGATTCTTTTCATTCGTCCACCTTAAACATATCTACAATTCTGTGAATCGTATCCACAGATGACTTACATTCATCAATCAAAGCTGTATTATCAGAGGTCTTTCCCACAATATCTGCGGTCTTGCCGGCAATTCCCGTAACACCCAAGGTCGCCTCCGTTATCGTGCTGGTAATACCGGTCAAGGTATCTACCACATTATCAATGGAGGATGTAAGAGTGCTGATGGAGCTGTCGATATCACCCATACTGGATTTCACTGTGGTCGCATCCTCACGGTACTGTACACTGACCCCCTCGAACTTCTCGTAGTCCTTAATTACCACCTCTTCCAAGAACCGGACTGTTTCGTTTAAGGTCTCCGCCATTGCAGCTACCACTTCATGGACTTCGTTTGTAATCTCATTGATATTCTGAACTGCATCTGCAGTCTGATTTGCCAGAGACCCGATTTCCGTGGCTACTACCGCAAAACCTCTTCCTGCTTCTCCCGCTCTTGCCGCTTCAATGTTGGCATTTAATGCCAATAGGCTGGTCTGGCTGGAAATTGCCATGATTGCCTCTGTCAATTCATTAATCTTATCCACCGCTTTGGAATCTTCAATCGCTTTTTCTGTTTTCTCCCTGACTGCGGAATACATATTGCGGGCATTCTTCCCTGACTCAACCGTGGATGCATATAAGCCCTCCGCACGGTTCATAATGGTGTCGGAAAGCTGTTCGCCCTGCATGGTCAGCTTCCTGATTTCTTCAGACTCTCCCTGCATGGACTGGATATCATTGTTTATCGTCTCGGTTGCAGCCGTGGTCTCCTGCATGCCTGCTGCCAGTTCTTCCGTCGTAGCGGAATTATCGGTACACATGATGCTGATATCTTCGGAAGCAGCGGACACTGCATTCATATTGTTCACCATGGTATCTCTGGAATTACATAAATCATAAACGATGGTTCGCATATTTCTGCGCATAGCAAGGATTTCATTTGCCATAACACCAATTTCATCCTTGCGCCTTGTGAGATGCTTAATCTCTTCCGTTTTGATGAAATCCAAATCGGCCGTACTCGAAATAATTCCCGTAAGCTTTCGCAACGGCTTTGTGAGCAGAAGAAAACTCATTAAAAATGCCACGATATTGAAAATCACAATATTAAACACAAGAATCAGGACCATCAGCAGTTTGATATCTCCCTCATAGGAAAGAACTACATCCTCATCTGCCGTAACCACCAAAATGCTTTTGTCACTCAAAATACTGTACGCAGCGTATTTCATGGCTCCGTGATATTCATAACGGGTGAAGCCGTCCTCGGGTATCCGACCGGCCTGAAGCTCTGCCACCAGCCCCGTCACCACTTCATTCTCCACCGGCTGTCCCACCTTATCCTGTGTAGGATGATAGAGCATGGTTCCGTCGTTGCTTACCAGATAGGTATATGAGCCCTCAATGGAGCTTACCTTGGCGTCCTGCAAAAGATCATGGATGCCATCATAATCAAGCCCGAGATTGTGCTCCATCAGCTCACTGTATGCAAGCACCAAATCAATCATATTATCCTGCGCCCGTTTGGAAACCAAATCCCTGGTAAGAGACGAAAATCCATACTCACACAACAGAGTAGCCACAACTGCCGTAATGATTACCAAGGTAATGATTTTGTTTGCAAGAGAATGAAATAATCCCACCTTATTCTTCGATTTCTTTTCCATAAGCAATACCCTCTTTTTCATTCATAATATTGACTGATACTATAGATAATTATAGTACAAAATACATCCTCATACAATAAAATACAACAAAAAAGGAATACCCGCGAATTTTTTATTTTAATAAAGACGTATAAACTTTCAATTTATGCTATAATAATTATAGAATATCAAATAAAAATATTGACCATAAATCTTTTGAAAAGAGGAATAAAACAAGTAACAAAACATATAATATACTGTAGGTTATAATAAAATTTTTTTAACAGCAAATTATAAAAAATTGTCTTACAAGTACCGATATAGAATGTAGAGAAAAGTTCTTGACAAATTTTACGCGTAAATGTATATTTAAGATACTCACCTAGCCTAGTGTAGGAGGAGCTGAAATTTCGCCCACCATTTTTGGTGGGCGTTTTTGTTTCTATTTATGTTTTTCATACTCTTTATTATAGTACTTCACTTTACACTCAAGTACTGGATATGCAGAAATAAGTTTAAAATGAGTATCTCTATCTTCCAATATTACCAAAAAATTTATTGCGCTGCACCATATGTAATACCTATCTCTTTTGGTTTTATCATGATATTTTTTCCACTCTTTATATTCGGGACATGTGCCATCTTCTTGGATTAGCGGTCTTGTCCAAGGGAGAACTTCCGCTCTCCAAGTTATTGGAGTTCGATGTATATCCTCCTCCCCTTCAGAAATTATATGCCAAAAAGAACGCTCTTTATCTTCAAACAACTTTTCATGGATAATATCTACCTTTTTCCCGTGATAAAAAACGTCGTTATCTATAAAATCTCTTTTAAATATTGTATAAAGTGCCTCTTTATATGAATTAAGATTTCCACCAAAGAGTGATGGAACTAATTTGGAAGGCATGGATGCATAAATACAATTCATGTTTGGTCTGCCTCATCAAGTTGGAGATGGAATATATTAAACTTGCTTTCTCTATATAGGGTGTTTTTCACAAGGCTATATCCACTACGCTCTTTAATATAGCTTATGATTTCATTTTTGGCATTTACTTTTGATAGATTACGAGATACATACGCCATTGCACCGATTAGAACATCTACTATTTGCATTATTTCAACTTCATCAGAACGGATTACCTGCATGTTTTTAATCATTTGATTCGAAAAATCGTAATGGCTGTTTTGCAATACCTCGCGTAACTTAAGTATCTTAGTCTTAGATTTTGTATCTTTTATATCTAAGTATATATTATATACATCAACCGGGTCTAAAATAGTTTTTAGCATTCGAAAATACATTTTATAATACCATTCATCATGTGTTTGATGAAAATCTTCATGTCGCAGTGCATCTTTGTTTTCAACAACTAATACTCTAAAATGAAGATCATCACAATCAAAAAAGAACCTAATTAACTCAAAATAAGCTTCTTTTTTTGATTCTGATAGTTTTACCCATTTCATTTCATGGGTAATATTATGCCGTTTTTTAATTTCTCTTATCTTTTCGTTAATCTGTCTACATTTGTTTTTAGGACACCATATTCCGCCTAAAACCATGATTTTGCTACCATCATTTGGTAAATGCAAGCTTTCATCACAATAAAAATTATATTCTGTATTCATAATAGCTTCTCCGTTGATTATTATGCTCTTTAATTACAAATTTCTTTGAACATCTCATAAATGATTTATACTTATCCTATTTTTGCGACTCCTTTTTTACTTTTTCAGCAAACTTTGGAAAAATCTTCACAATAATTTTTCCTAGAGGAATCATAAACAAATATTTTAATAATATTGAAACTATTGCAAAAATGGGTTTTACAAAGCTCATATATAAACTTTTCAGCCATATAAACTGTGTGCGGTCTATCAGCCATAGCTCAAACTTTATCATTCTTATACGAAATTTTGCTTCAATAGCTGTTTTCTTTGCTGCCGGATTACGAGAAATATCATTCACAAAAAAAGCTAAGGCCTCATTATTAGACACACTACTGAAATAACTCAATCCTACCTCTTTTCTCATAGTAACTAATATTTCCGACATAATATGCAATGCTACATCCTCTTAATAATATTTGCATTGCTTAATCAACGGATTACTAGTAAATTCTCGAAATAATACATATAACCGATAAACCTTTTTGGAACCATACATTAGTAATGAAGCTCCTGTGTCAAAGAAAAGTTTTCGCAAATCATCTGTTAAAATTAGTTCTCCTTTTTTGTTTTTATGTGCACCGGAGAAATTCTTTTCCATAAGTTCAATGAGCTTTAAATATTGAATTTTCTTATCATCATGCTTCTTATATCTTATTTCTGCACGTCTAGTAAAAATAAAAATGAGCACCGTGATAATAACTGATAATAAAGCTACATTATCAGCAGTTATTAAATTCGATAATATCTCCAAAACCTTTTCCATACATCCCCCATTTTTCATTTTCTTACATTTTAATCCTATAAAAACACGCTGTCAACGAACGTCTATCCCTTTTCTCAACTAGTTCGTTTAATGCTTAGATTATTCCTCTTTTTTTATAGTCATGTAAACGCCTATAAATTGTTTTTTCTGCCCCCTTCTCCGGCTTCCCTTTCGTCATTTTTACCAATACTTCTTCCAGTGCTTCTGCAAAATATTCAGCCACAACTACTACAACCAATACATTTGTATTCACATTTTTTCTTCCAAACCAATACAGACCCCACTGCAATTTTTTCAAAAAATTACTATTTCAATAAATGTCTGTTTGCTTTTTCGTCATATCAATATGGCTTACCAAAAATAATACAAAGATTTTATAAAAAATCCTTGACACGCTCCAAAGTGCCGAAAACACATTTACCTCTACTACGCCTATCAGAATTACACGTTCACTCCCTAACGCCTCTGCACTTTTGAAGAATTAGGCACTATTACCCTATATGCTTTACAGAAAAAAAGTACTTTTTGAGGAAAGAAGGCAGAAATATCAACAATATACCTCTACAAGTTATGAAGGATTATTAGCGGTATTATATGAGTTGGAATATGGTAGAGCAACCTCATCCATTGCAGACCTATATCCGGAATGGATGATATGGTGTAGAGATTACTCGCCGGTATGCGACAAGACCTTGAAAGAGAATTCCCACAACTGCAACAGCTTCTGGGACATACAACAACTGCTATGACCTTGCACTATCTACGGCGTGTGACACCTACCAAGGACACCGCAAATCTAATGAATATGGCTCTCTGTTAGGAGTACATACAAGTACATACATTTTCCGCCACAAACAAAAACAGGAGAAACGCTATAAATTCAACGTTTCTCCCATTCTTTCATGTGAATCTCTGATTCGCTATTTACTGCTGGTGGCCGGACTTGAACCGGCACGGGGTTGCCCCCGAGGGATTTTAAGTCCCTTGCGTCTGCCTATTCCGCCACACCAGCCGACGCAGTTACCGCCTATGCAAGCAAGCTTTCAAGATGCCTGTCATGCACTCTTGCGCACGTGCACAATGCAACGTGCAAATGGATGGAGGTGGATTCGAACCACCGAAGCAATTTGCAGCAGATTTACAGTCTGTCCCCTTTGGCCACTCGGGAATCCATCCATACAGAGACTACACTCTGACAATGTGAAATTGTATCACATATTCACACAAATTGCAAGCAAAGATTTTTGATACTCTTCTCCCCTGATAACTTTATAATACTCTCCTGCATTTCAGTACCAGTGCAGAAGTCGCAGGCATTTCCAAGGAAAATTTACCTGCCATTAATTCATATTCCCTGCCATCTAAATGATATCCGTTTTCATCGGATTGTAACAAAACCTGCACTTTGCCGGTGTTTGGAGCTTCGACCTCCCATGCAGAAATCTCCTTCGTGATGGGTTCCTTGTTATTATTAATCAGGATAATGCAGCTTCCCTCTTCGTTGAAGCGTCCATACGCCAAATAATTGTAATCACTGTCCAAATATTTCATGGAACCGGTACGCAGCTCTTTATTTTCTTTGCGTAGCCGGATGATATCCTTATGGAACTGAATCAGCTGATGGTTCTCCTGTCCCCAGGGATAAGTCCGTCTGTTGTCAGGGTCTGTGAATCCGCATACCCCTGCCTCATCTCCGTAATAAATGGTGGGTGCTCCCATCCATGTCATTTGCATCACCACCGCCTCACGGAATACAGCTTCGTTCACATCCTGTTCTGCTGCCTCCGGTCCCAGTGTCTCCGTTCTTCCAATCTTATGATTGGTACGGGTCAGGAAACGGGAATGATCATGATTGGACAATTCATTCATAGCCACCTGCCAGCCGGGCATGGAAAAGCTTGCGCTATGGTGGCGCATCGCACCCCAAAAGCTGTCTGCATTGCCCAGGAGGTCTTCGCGGAAATCATCGCTGTGCTTCTCCATACCGGTGAGGAACCAGGTCACGGGCTCCATGAAGGCATCATAGTTCATAACGGAATCCCATTCATTGCCTTGCAGCCAGTCTCTGGTGCTGCCATAATGCTCTGCTAAAATGACGGCATCCGGATTGGCCTCCTTCACCGCGCGACGGAATTCCTGCCAGAAATAATGATTAAACTCCGAACTGTGCCCCAAGTCTGCAGCCACGTCCAATCTCCAGCCATCCGCATGAAAGGGGGGAGAAACCCACTTTTTGGCGATTCGAAGCACGTACTCAAACAGCTCCTTAGAGCCCTCATAATTCAGCTTGGGCAATGTGTCATGACCCCACCAGCCGTCGTAGGATGTGTTGTAGGGCCACGCATTCTGATCATGAAAATCAAAATAATTTCTGTACGGGCTGTCAGCACTGACATGAGCCCCTTTTTCGTAGCCTTCGACATTTTCATAAATGCGCTCTCTGTCCATCCACTTGTTGAAGGAGCCGCAGTGATTAAACACACCATCCAGTATGACACGCATACCGCGTCTGTGTGCTTCCTCCACCACCTTGATGAACAGCTCATTGCTTGCTTCCAGATTCGCCCTGTTGGTCACTCGGTTAATATACCTTGTAGCCTCCCGATTCTCCTTCTGTCCTTCCTGCAGCAGTTCTCCGCTCTCATCCACGATTCTGCCGAAATGGGGGTCTATATAGTCATAATCCTGAATATCGTATTTGTGATTGGACGGGGATACAAATAAGGGATTGAAATAGATTACTTCCACGCCCAAGTCCTGCAGATAGTCCATCTTGTCCAGAACGCCCTGCAAATCTCCGCCGTAGAATTCCCGCACATCCATCTGCGCGGGATATCGGTTCCAATCCTCCACATGATTCACCTGCTCGCCGATATAACAATACTCTCCCGTCTGCACATCATTGGTGGAATCTCCGTTGCAGAAACGGTCAACATAAATCTGGTACATGACGGCTCCCTTTGCCCAATCCGGTGTCCGAAAGCCTGGGATTATCGTAAAATCATAGTACTCATTAATCTCCTGCACCAGTCCCCTGACATCATAATATCCGGTCAGCCTTCCCGCCTGTATCTCAAAATAATAAGACACCTTTTCATTCTCCAGCTGAAGCTGATACGTGTAATAATCAAAAACTTCGTTGCTCACGGTCTTTTGCATTAATTGCTTCTGCCCCTGATGTACGAAGAACACTCTGTCCACATTATTCTTCGCAGTACGGAAGCGTATCGTCACCACATCATATGCCGTAGGCTCCATGGGTGTCACATACTGCGCTGTTGTATCGGAGAACAGCGCACGCCTGTTTAACAACGGACGCATCCCTGTTATATATTGCTGATTATATTCTGCTCGACGTAATTTTTCGTAATCCATGTCAAAACATGACCTCTCGATTCTATGATTAGATTCTATGATTGATTGAAAAATCTTATCTACTCTATTTTATCTGAAAAATGCCCATTGTTCAATATATTTCCGGACAGTAAAAAAGAC
>CAZPRB010000053.1:0-14013 GCA_964588645.1 uncultured Acetatifactor sp.
GAAAAATCGGCGCAGGAATCCGGATAGGTGCTCAGGCTTCTGCGAACTCATATTTTACCAGCATCAGTCCGTGTGCCGGTGCGGTAGGTCCTGCCGCCGCCCTGTCCCGAGCCTCCAAAATAGTCCTGATTTCCTCAGGTGCACGCTTCCCCTGTCCAATCTCCATCAGGGTACCCGCAATAATTCTTACCATATTATATAGGAAGCCGTTTCCGCAAACCTGAATCACCAGGTCCTCCCCCTGTTCCAACACCTTCACGGAGTATAGGGTGCGCACCGTGGATTCCGCTTGTGCTCCGGTCTGACAGAAGCTTTTGAAATCATGCTCCCCTTCCAGATAGGACGCTGCTTCCTGCATCTTCTCCACATCAAACTGATGGTAAGAGAAGAGAGCATACAAACGCTTCACCGGCATGGGAAATTGTCCGCGGTAAATGCGATACTCATAGGTCTTGCGGCTGTCACAATGTCTCGGATGCCAATCTGCAGCCACCTCCTCGGAACGCTGAATACGGATATCCTCCGGAAGCCGCTGATTCAGCGCGTAGGAAATCTTCTCCGCCGGCATGCGGTTATCCGTGTCAAACACCGCAATATTTCCCAGTGCATGCACACCGGAATCCGTTCTGCTGGCACCGATGACACAAATAGGCTCACCCAATAACGCCGACAGACATCTATTCAGTTCGCTTTCAATGGTGATTCCGTTATTTTGTATCTGCCAGCCATGATAGTTGGTTCCGTCATAAGCCACAGTCAGACGCACACGTTTCTTTTTCTGTTCCATCTCTATTTCCCGCCTTTAAAAAGGGATACGTCCCACCACAACACTCATCACCAAATACACTGCGATGCATACGTATGCAATGTAATCTCTCTTATGATAGCATAACGGTTTCATCTTGGTACGCCCGTTGCCGCCGCGATAACATCTTGCCTCCATCGCCATGGCAAGATCATTGGCACGACGAAATGCCGAAATAAACAGCGGCACCAAAAGGGGCACCAGCGCTTTCGCTCTTTTCACCAGATTGCCACTCTCAAAGTCGGCACCTCTGGCAATCTGTGCCTTCATGATTTTATCCGTTTCCTCCAGCAATATCGGAATAAAGCGCAGCGCAATGGACATCATCATTGCCACCTCATGCACCGGCACCTTAATCACCTTTAAAGGACGTAACATCTTCTCCAAGCCATCCGTCAAGTTGTTGGGAGTAGTAGTCAGCGTCATCAGAGAGGAGCCGATAATTAACAGTGTCAGGCGAATTGCCATGGACACAGCCGTCCGCAGACCCTCCACCGTAATCGTAAGCTTCCATACCGTCACCAAAGCCGTTCCCGGTGTGAGGAACAGATTAAATACCACTGTTATCAATAACAGCAGCAGAATTGTCTTCATTCCTTTTATCATAAACCGAAACGGAACATGAGATAATTTGATTGCGATTGCCAAAAATAACGCAGCCACCAGATATCCCGGAAAGTTTTTAAACAAAAACAGAGAGATGATATATAATACCGTTCCCCCAAGCTTCACTCTGGGATCCATCCTGTGCAATACAGATTCCGTCTGATAATATTGTCCGATTGTAATATCTCTAAGCATATTGCTCCTTGCCGAAGTTCATGCCCCTTAAGCGGTCACGACTTCTTTTATCACCTTGATTGCTTTAATGCCCTGCTTATTTGCTCCGTGGCTTCCTCTATTGTGGTAGCATCCGCATCCACCGGTAAGCCCTTTTCCTGCAAAGCATGCATAATATATGTCACCTGCGGAGCAGCAAGACCAATCTCTTCCAGCTCCCTGTAATGTCTGAATACATTTTTCGGCGTGTCATCATACATGACACTTCCCTTATTCATGACGATAATGCGGTCCACATACTCTGCCACATCCTCCATGCTGTGAGACACCAGGAGAATGGTCATGCCGCTTTCCGTCTGCAGGCGTTTGATTTGTCCCAAAATCTCATCCCTGCCCTTAGGGTCCAGGCCTGCGGTGGGTTCGTCCAGAATCAGTACCTCCGGCTTCATGGCCAGCACTCCCGCAATCGCTACACGGCGCTTCTGTCCGCCGGACAATTCAAAGGGAGACTGGTAGAACAGCTCATCAGGCAATCCAACCTTTTTCAGCGCGTCATAGGCACGCAGCTCCACCTCCTTCTGGTCCAAGCCCAGATTCTTTGGACCAAAACACACATCCGTGAATACGTCTATCTCAAAAAGCTGATGCTCCGGATATTGAAATACCAGGCCCACCTTACTGCGCAATTTCTTCCTATCGAAGTCATCATCGTAAATGTCTTCTCCATTAAAATAAATACTGCCCTCCGTGGCCTTCAGCAAACCGTTCAGATGCTGCATCAAGGTGGATTTTCCCGAGCCTGTATGTCCGATGATTCCGATGAACTGTCCGTCCGGTATGGTCAGACAGATATCATTCAAAGCCTTTACCGCCAGCGTGGTATCATCACCGTACACATAATTTACATGATCCAATATCAATGACATTTCGTCCGTCCTCCCTCTATAAGTGAAGTGCCTCCACTAACTCCTCTGTGGTCAGAATACCATCGGGAAGCTTGATTCCTCTCTTCTGCAGCTCGTATGCCAGCAAGGTAACCTGGGGCACATCCAGACGCAGACTCTTCAATTTCTCCACTTGGGAGAAAATCTCCCGGGGCGTTCCCTCCATGGCAACCTTTCCCTGATCCATGACAAACACCTTGTCTGCATGAATGATTTCTTCCATATAATGTGTAATCAATATTACCGTCACGCCTTCCACATCATTGAGACCTCTGACTGCACGGATAACCTCCTTACGACCGTTGGGATCCAACATAGCCGTAGGTTCATCCAGCACAATACACTTGGGATGCATAGCCAGCACTCCTGCGATGGAAACACGTTGCTTCTGTCCGCCGGACAATTTATTAGGGGAATGCTTTCGGAATTCGTACATACCGACCGCGCGCAGGCTCTCCTCCACACGCTCCCATATTTCTTTGGTGGGGACCCCCATATTCTCCGGACCGAATCCCACGTCCTCCTCTACCACCTGACCTATAATCTGGTTATCCGGATTCTGAAATACCATACCTGCACTCTGGCGGATATCCCAAAGATGCTTCTCGTCCTTGGTATCCATACCATCGACCCAGATAGTTCCCTCCGTAGGATTCAAAATAGCGTTCATATGCTTAGCCAATGTGGATTTCCCGGAACCGTTATGGCCCAGAATCGCTATAAAATCACCTTGTTTAATATCCAGAGAGACATGATCCACCGCAGTAGTAATTCCCTCCACATTTCCATCCTCATCGCGTCTGATATATTCATATACAAGATTTTTTGTTTTAATGATTCCCATGCTGCCTCGCACTCTTTCTTTTCCTTGCAATGTTTGTTCCGTACTACACGGTACTTATTTTACTAAATTTGTGACGGAATTACAACAGGGAAACGAAGCTTCATAAGGATTTACAAATGAAAGCGGTCATGCTATGCTATTTTCAGACATTTATTGCAGACAGGAAAGGAAATCAAATGAATATAGACAGAAATAAAATCATTAAAGCTATATCTATCTTAGCAGCTTTATTTATCTGTGTAACCGGGTTATCCACAATGCTTCGGCACAATTCACGCACTCTGACGGAATATGCGCAGGAAAATCCGATTCCGGAAAAGTCCGCTCCGGAGAATCCTGCTTCGAAGAATTCCGCTTCGGAAAATTCTGCTTCGGAAAATTCTGCTTCGGAAAATTCTGCTTCGGAAAAGTCCGCTCAGGAAAAGCCTGAGGATCTGCCGACCACGTCTGAGGCAGAAAAACCGGACACCTTAACGGAATCCGATGCTACAGTGCAGTCCTCACTGACCGGTGCCATATTAAACGGAGAAAGCATGATAGATGTCCGGGTAGATTATATGCCTTCCTTTTACTACGAGCCCTTATCCGAGGACCTGAAGCGCTACATTACCGGTATTTCCTTCCCTGCTGATGTACAGGGCAAAGCTTCCGAAAGTACCCCGGCGGATGAAGCCGTTATCTCCTTTGAGAATTTGCGTTATGTCCACATCATGCATTACAATTTTGACGGGCAGCCTACGGAGGGTGAACTCATTTGCAACGAATCTATTGCACAGGATTTGGTGGAAATCTTCTATGAATTATACCGGAATGAATATCATATTGAGAAGGTTGTTTTGATTGATGAATATGATGGTGATGATGTTGCATCCATGGAAGATAATAACACCTCCTGTTTTAACTACCGTGTGGTAGAGGGAAGCACCTCCCTTTCCAAGCATGCTTATGGTCTGGCACTCGACATCAATCCTCTGTACAACCCCTACATCACTTATCAGAAGGACGGCAGCGAAAATGTCTCACCGGCAAGCGGAAGTGCATATGTAGACAGAAGCACGAATTTCCCGTATAAGATTGATGAAAATGATTTGTGTTATAAGCTCTTTACCGAGCACGGTTTTATCTGGGGCGGAAACTGGAACTCCTGCAAGGATTATCAGCATTTTCAGAAGGTGAAGGAATAAGATAGAAGCACAAAAAATAACCCAATTGTGAGTGCAATCACTCACAATTGGGTCTATTTTTTATCCTTCTGCTTGGACTTGTAGCTTAAACAAGCTCTAAAACAACTTCCATTGCGGCATCACCTTTACGAAGACCAATCTTAACGATTCTGGTGTAACCACCCTTACGGTCTGCATACTTAGGTGCGATTTCATCGAACAATTTTGCAACAAGGTCAACCTCTTTGGTATTTCTCTTCTTGCCTGCTGCCTCTGTAGGAACTTCAACTACAGGACACAACACCTTGAGCATCTGACGTCTTGCGTGTAATCTGGAGGGAAGATCCTTCTTGATTTCCTTCTCCACGGTCTCGTATTTGGTAACCTTCTTACCATCTACTTCTTCCTTTACTCTCTTGCCGTCTTTGTCTTTAACAGGAACCTTAGCTTCTACTTTTACCATTTCGAAGTTATCCTTCTCTTTAACAGCCAGAGCGATAAGACCCTCAGCAATTTTCTTTACTTCCTTTGCCTTAGCTTCGGTAGTAACAATCTTACCGTTGTTCAGAAGTGCTGTTACCTGATTTCTTAATAATGCTTTTCTCTGGGAAGAAGTTCTTCCGAGTTTTCTGTACTTTGCCATGATTCTATTTTCCTTTCTCCATTCATGGTACATCCGGCCACGCTCTTTGGACTTACTTACCGAATGCGTTATTTGTTCCATTTAGAGATGAACCATGCGCGCACTCTTTGGTTTTACCGCGCACGGAATATCCTACATCAATTAGTCTTCACTGGGATTTAACTGCAATCCAAGCTCTTTTAATTTAGCCAATACCTCTTCCAAAGACTTACGTCCAAGGTTACGAACCTTCATCATATCTTCGGAGGTTCTGTTGGTCAATTCTTCTACAGTGTTGATACCTGCTCTCTTCAAGCAATTGTAGGAACGAACGGACAACTCCAGTTCATCGATGCTCATTTCAAGCACCTTCTCCTTCTCGTCATCTTCCTTCTCAATCATAACTTCAGCAGTCTTTGCATTCTCAGAGAGGTCAATGAAGAGGCTTAAGTGCTCACTGAGCACCTTAGCAGCAAGGCTGACAGCCTCATCGGGAACTAAGGTTCCGTTGGTATATACATCCAAGGTAAGCTTGTCAAAGTCAGTAATCTGACCAACACGGGTATTCTCAACTGTAACATTTACTCTTTCTACAGGTGTGTAAATAGAGTCGATGGCAATCACGCCAATCGGTAAATCCTCGTGTTTGTTCTTGTCCGCGCTTACATATCCGCGACCTCTTGTAATGGTCAGCTCCATGTAAAGCTTTGTGTCCTTGCCACTCAAGGTAGCAATTACAAGGTCAGGATTCAGGATTTCAATATCCTGATCTGCCTGAATATCAGAAGCTCTTACTACACCTTCACCCTCAAATTCAATGTAAGCGGTCTTAGCTTCATTAGTCTCGCTACTGTTCTTGATAGCCAGACTCTTTATGTTCATGATAATTTCAGTCACATCTTCCTTTACTCCGGGAATGGAACTGAATTCATGCAATACGCCTTCAATCTTAACCTGGCTTACTGCAGCACCGGGAAGGGAAGAAAGCATGATTCTTCTTAAGGAGTTACCAAGAGTGATGCCATAGCCTCTCTCCAAAGGTTCTACCACGAATCTGCCATATTTTTTGTCTTCTGAAATCTCAGCAACCTCAATATTAGGTCTTTCAAAATCAAACACTGCAAATACCCTCCTTTACGAATGTTATTGATAAGAAACTCCAAGGCACCAGATAAATGGTGCCTGGGATTAGGGCTTATTTAGAATACAACTCGACGATAAGCATCTCGTCTACAGGAATATCAATCATCTCTCTGGTAGGAAGATTCTTGATGCTTCCCTTAAAGTTTTCGATATCAACATCCATCCATTCGGGTACCAATCTACCACCGGTTACCTCGATGATATCTTTGTATCTCTGCATAGATTTTGCATTCTCTTTAATCTCGACAACATCACCTGCTTTAATTAAATAGGAAGGAATATTAACAACCTTACCATTAACCAATACATGCTTGTGGTCGACAATCTGTCTTGCTTCTCTTCTGGTTCTTGCAAATCCCATTCTGAAAACAACACTGTCAAGTCTTCTCTCCAGAAGAACCATAAGGTTCTCACCGGTCATACCTTTCATTCTGTCAGCCTTCTCATAGTAGTTTCTGAAAGGCTTCTCCAACACACCGTAAATGAATTTAGCTTTCTGCTTCTCTCTCAGCTGAAGACCATACTCACTTACTTTCTTTCCTGCTCTTGCAGAGGTTCTGTTGGATTTTTTATCATAGCCTAAATAGAAAGGCTCAAGACCAAGAGATCTACATCTTTTTAATACGGGTACGCGATTTACTGCCATTTTAATTTTTTCCCTTCTTTTACTATTGTTTACAGTATTATGATAATACCTTCTTCCAACTTAATAGTTACTTTTAATATCCCGGACTAAACTCTACGACGTTTAGGAGGACGGCATCCATTGTGAGGAACGGGAGTTACGTCACGGATACTTACAACCTCCAGACCACAAGCAGAGAGTGCTCTGATTGCTGCTTCACGTCCTGAACCGGGGCCTTTTACGAACACGTCTACGGTCTTAAGTCCATGTACTAAAGCAGCTTTCGTAGCTGTTTCGGCTGCCATCTGTGCAGCATATGGAGTAGATTTCTTTGAACCTCTAAAACCAAGACCACCGGCACTTGCCCAGCTAAGAGCGTTACCTTCAGCATCTGTCAATGTAACAATTGTATTGTTAAAGGAAGACTGAATATGTGCCTGTCCGCGTTCAACGTTTTTCTTTACACGCTTTTTTGTTACTTTTTTTGCAACTTTTTTAGCCATTTTAAACTAACCTACTTTCTCATTCCGGGAACCGCTACAGGTTTCCCTATTCTCAGTTACTGATTGTGATTTCTTATAAAACCTTTACTTCTTCTTGTTTGCAACAGTACGCTTAGGACCCTTGCGTGTTCTTGCATTGGTCTTTGTCTTCTGACCACGTACAGGAAGTCCTTTACGATGACGGATACCACGATAGCATCCAATCTCCTGCAATCTCTTGATGTTCAGTGCGATCTCTCTTCTGAGGTCACCTTCTACCATGACACCAAGTGCTTCAATAGCTTCTGTGATTTTCTTCACTTCATCATCGGTGATATCTCTAACTCTGGTATCGGGATTTACACCGGCCTCTGCCAAAATCTTGGTAGCGGTAGGTCTTCCGATTCCATAAACATAGGTCAAACCGATTTCAATTCGTTTTTCTCTAGGTAAGTCAACACCTGCGATACGAGCCATTTACGTTTCCTCCATTTCTCCGGCATCAACGATGCCATGCGTTTCTTCTACGGAACCTGTGCTCACAAATTCCATAACGCTTAGCGTACCCTTTGGTCTGTTAATTTGTACGCTTATTCAGTTACTAATTGATTGGGGCTTTCACCCAATCGGACACAATCCGATCTTTCCCGACGAAACAGAATTTCAGCAAATCCTTTCGTCATGGTATCAACAAGTAATCTCCCGTAAGCTCTATCCACAATCTATTATGATAATCGATACATCCGAGATGTACCGCTTCAGCCGCACATAATGACCGGACAAGAACTCACTGACTTGACATTGCTTCCATCAAGCGGTGATTATCCCTGTCTCTGTTTGTGTTTCGGATTCTCACAGATTACTCTGATGCGTCCTTTTCTTTTAATGATTTTGCACTTTTCGCAAATTGGTTTTACTGATGATCTAACCTTCACGTTAAACCCTCCTTTCAAAAAAGACCGTTTTACATTATAGCATAGCATCTTGCCGTTTGCAAGAGCTTTTCTTCATTATTTGCACATTATTTGCACAATTATTTATCCGTTCATTCCGTCTTTTTTGTGTTTTTCTTTTGTCTTACTTATCTCTCCAGATAATACGTCCCTTGGAAAGGTCATACGGAGATAATTCCAGTGTTACTTTATCACCGGGAAGAATACGGATAAAATTCTGACGCAGTTTACCGCTGATGGTTGCCAGAACACGATGGCCATTCTCCAGTTCTACACGAAACATGGTATTGGGCAATTTCTCTACAACAGTTCCTTCGATTTCAATTACATCACTTTTAGACATACATTTCCTCCATAATATATATTTTATTGTTTCAATGTCTTCAATGCATATTTTATCTGCTCATCCGTTATGCTCTCACGGTTCTGCAGCTTAGCTAGCAGGTCTGCGTCCACGGTATGCTCCACCGGCTGTATGTGTTTTCTGCGCTTCTTCTTGGGGTTAGCAATCGTCCTGCACCTGCCGTCGCACAAATACACGAAATCTCCGTCCTCAGCAACAATCACAAAGGCTTTGCTTTGATCATGACCGGCCTTCGAAATAGCAAATTTTCCAATCATACTTTCCCTCTTTTCCCTATCGTGCATACGCCTAGTAAAGAGTAAGAATCTCGGGCTCTCCCTCAGTAATCAGCACGGTGTTCTCATAATGAGCCGAAAGTGAGCCATCCTCTGTCACAACAGTCCAGTCGTCGTCCAGCCACTCAACGTCTGCCCTGCCGATATTAATCATGGGTTCAATGGCCAATGTCATACCGGCTCTCAGCTTAACGCCTCGTCTTCTCTGTGCAAAATTAGGAATCTGGGGATCCTCGTGAAGGCTGGTTCCGATTCCGTGTCCCACCAGGTCTCTTACAATACCGTAGCCGTAGGGCTTAATGGACGCATCAATCGCATTGGAAATGTCATGCAGATGGTTGCCGTCCTTCGCCATCTTGATTCCGTCAAAAAAGCTCTGTTTGGTACGTTCAATCAAGAGCTTTGCCTCTTCACTGATTTCACCCACGCCGAAGGTACGTGCCATATCCGAATGGTATCCCTGATAAATCAAGCCGGCATCCAGACTGATGATATCCCCCACCTTCAGGATACAATCTTTACGGGGAATACCATGTACCACCTCGTCATTTACAGAAGTACAGATAGAAGCAGGATACCCGTTATAATGTAAAAAATTAGGAATGCATCCATGCTCACGGATTAATTTATCTCCGAGAATATTGATTTCCATTGTTGACATTCCGGGGGCGATTGCCGCCTCAAGCTTCTGAAACACATCTGCCAACAGCTTACAGGATTCTCTCATCAGTTCAATTTCCCGGCTGGATTTGATTGTCACTGCCATTTGAAACTTCCTTTCTAACCAAGAATCTCAACGATTGCCCGGAATACGTCGTTCATATCCCTGGTTCCGTCTACTGTCTTCAGAACGCCCTTTGCAGTATAGAAATCAATCAAAGGCTGGGTCTGGTCATGATATACCTTCAAACGGTTCAACACAGTCTCCGGCTTATCGTCATCGCGAAGCACCAGCTCCTGTCCGCAGGTATCACATACGCCCTCCTTCTTAGGAGGAATATGCTCAATATGATAGGTTGCACCGCAGGAGAGACATGCACGTCTTCCGGACATTCTTCTCACAATATTCTCATCCGGCACATCCACATTCACCGCATAGTCAATTGCATCGCCAAGCTCTGTCAAGGCTTTATCTAAAACCTCTGCCTGAGGAATGGTTCTGGGGAAACCGTCCAGTACATAACCGTTAGCACAATCCTCCTGCGCCACTCTGTCCAACAGAATCTTAACTGTCAGCTCATCCGGCACCAGAAGACCCTGATCCATGTATTTCTTAGCCTCCATGCCAAGCTCCGTACCATTCTTAATATTGGCACGGAAAATATCACCTGTGGAAACATGGGGAATACTATATCTTTCAGCAATCATTTTTGCCTGTGTACCTTTACCTGCGCCGGGTGCACCCAACATAATAATTTTCATATCTGACCTCTTTCTGCGCCGATGGCGCATTCCTTTTGTTTAAAGATTAACATTTATATTTTAACGTCTTTAAATACACTTTGCAATATCTAATCCCGAAAAAATAAGGCATTCAAGTGATTTTCATCACTCAAATGCCCTATATGATTTTGATTTCACAGCGAACTGCCTTCGTTGTCCGCTTCGTAATCCTTAGCCTTCCAGGAAGCCCTTGTAATTACGAACCATCATCTGGGACTCGATCTGCTTCATAGTCTCCAAAACAACACTTACGATAATGATAAGGCTGGTACCGCCAAAGGATACACTTGCGCCAAAAATACCGTTAAAGAAGAAAGGAATCACCGAAACGATAGTCAAACCAACAGCACCGATAAATACGATGTAGTTCAACACCTTATTCAGGTAATCACTGGTAGGTTTGCCGGGTCTGATACCGGGAATAAATCCACCCTGCTTCTTCATGTTGTCCGCTACCATCAAAGGATTGAAGGTAATGGAAGTATAGAAATATGCAAAGAAAATCAACAATACAATATAAACCAGCAATCCGATACTGTAAATCAACTGACTGGGATTGCACCAGTTGGCAGAATTACAGCCCTTCAGGATTTCAGCCCACACACCTGTACCATTGTATCCGATGAAGGAACAAATGATAATAGGGAATTGCAGGATTGACTGTGCAAAAATGACGGGAATTACTCCGGAGGTATTCACCTTCAAAGGAATACTGGAGGTCTGTCCGCCTACCATTTTTCTTCCCTGCACTTTTTTAGCATACTGTACGGGAATCTTACGTACACCATCATTTAAAATGATTACCAATACTACCATTGCAATGATAACTGCAACAATAACTACTGCTGCAAGAATTGCAGTTGCAGGTGCCTTTCCGAATACAAACTGGTCAAACAGATTGCTGATATCTCTGGGCAATCTGGAAATGATATTAATCACCAATACGATGGAAATACCGTTTCCTACACCCTTTTCGGTAATTCTCTCACCAATCCACATCAAGAATGCACTACCTGCTGTAAGAGTTGCTACTGCGGTAATAACACTCAATGCATTGTACTCTAACAAATAACCCTGTCTGCCGAAGCCAACAGCCATAGCGGTGGACTGTATCAAAGCAAGTGCCACTGTCACATATCGTGTGATGGAAGCAATTTTCTTCTTACCGTCCTCTCCGTCACGCTGCATCTCCTCCAACTTCGGGATTGCAATTGTTAAAAGCTGCATAATAATGGAAGATGTAATGTACGGGTTGATACCTAATGCTAAAACAGACATGCTCTCAAAGGAGCCACCGGTAATAGCATCAAAAAAGCTTAACGCACCACCTGTCTGAGCAGCGAACCAATAAGAAAAATATTCTCCGTTAACTCCCGGTACGGGAAGCTGTGACCCGATACGGATCACAACTAACATTACCATTGTAAATAGAATCTTATCTCTTATCTCTTTTATTTTGAATGCGTTCTTTAAGGTTGTAAACATTAGATCACCTCTGCAGTTCCACCAAGTGCCTCGATTTTCTCTTTTGCAGATGCACTGAAAGCATCAACTTTAACGTCGAGTTTTTTGGTAAATTCTCCATTTCCGAGTATCTTTACACCATCTCTGGGATTCTTAACAATTCCTGCTTCTACCAATGCGTTAACATCAACGGTTGCACCGTTCTCGAAGCTCTCAAGTGCGCTAATGTTGATTGCAACGATATCCTTAGTGTTTCTGTTAGTGAAACCTCTCTTAGGAATACGTCTGTATAAAGGCATCTGACCGCCTTCAAAACCGGGTCTGGGTGCTCCGGAACGTGCCTTCTGACCTTTGTGTCCTTTACCTGCGGTCTTGCCGTTTCCTGAACCATGTCCGCGACCTCTTCTAAAATTATCACTGTGTTTGGAACCTTCAGCGGGTCTTAAATTGGATAATTCCATTCCTAACACCTCCTTATCTGATTAAACTTCTTCAACTTTTAATAAGTGACTAACCTGACGAATCTGTCCTCTTGTAGCTTCATTATCAGGAAGTATTACGGACTTACCGATTTTGCGAAGTCCCATAGATTCAACGGTTGCTCTGTTCTTTGGTACAGCTCCGATGGTGGACTTTACCAAAGTTATTTTTAACTTCTTATCTGCCATTACGCTAATACCTCCTCAACAGATTTGCCACGGTTCTTTGCAACCTCTTCGGGAGCCTTTAACTGGCTCAAGCCGGTGATGGTTGCCAGAACAACGTTCTGCTTGTTGTTGGAACCCAAAGACTTGGTACGGATATTCTTGATACCTGCAAGCTCACACACGATACGTGCAGGACCGCCTGCGATGATACCGGTACCTTCGGGAGCCTTCTTCAAAAGAACGTTTGCAGAACCGTATTTTCCGATAAAATCATGTGTAATGGATTTGTTCTCATCAAGAGTAACTTCCACGATGTGCTTAACAGCATCTTCCTTTCCCTTGCGGATAGCTTCAGGAATTTCTACAGCTTTTCCAAGTCCGGCGCCTACATGACCATTGCCGTCACCAACTACAACCAAAGCGGTGAAACGCATATTACGTCCACCCTTAACGGTTTTCGTAACACGTTTGATGGTAACAACCTTATCATTCAACTCTAACTGGCTTGCATCTATGATTGTATGTTTCATGTTGTTTCCTCTTCCTTTCCTAGAATTTCAAGCCAGCTTCTCTGGCTGCATCAGCTAATGCTGCGATTTTACCCTGGTATATAAAGCCGCCTCTATCAAAAACAACTTCCTTGATACCTTTTTCAATTGCTCTCTTAGCAATTACAGTTCCTAAATATGCTGCTGCATCAACGTTATTGGTTTTTTCCAGCTCTGCTTTAATCTCTTTCTCAAGAGTGGAAGCAGCTACTAAAGTATTCCCAACTGTATCGTCGATAATTTGAGCATACATATGATTATTGCTTCTGAACACTGCAAGACGGGGTCTCTCTGCGGTGCCGCTGAAGCGGTTACGGATTTTCATGTGTTTTTTAACACGAACTGCCTGTCTAGATTCTTTACTAACCATCTTCATACTCTCCTTATCTTTTATTTCTTACCGGTCTTACCAACTTTACGTCTGATTGTCTCATCAGCATACTTGATACCCTTACCCTTGTAAGGCTCAGGTCTTCTCTTATCTCTGATTTCAGCTGCGAATTGGCCAACTTTTTCTTTATCAATACCCTTGACGATAATGATGTTCTGTCCTTCAACAACAGACTCAATACCTTCAGGATCTTCCATCTCTACGGGATGAGAGAAACCAAGGTTCAGGGTCAGCTTCTTGCCTGACTTGGAAGCTCTGTAACCAACACCGTTTACTTCCAGCTTCTTCTCGTATCCTGCGGTAACACCTACAACCATGTTATTAATCAGGGTTCTGGTCAAACCGTGAAGAGATTTCATTTTCTTTAAATCGTTGGGTCTGCTAACTACAACCTCAGCACCCTCAACTTTGATATCCATTTCTGCGGGTAATACTCTCTCAAGAGTACCCTTAGGACCTTTAACGGTCACTTTGTTATTTTCTGCAACTTCTACAGTTACACCTGCAGGAATCGCGATTG
>CAZPRB010000054.1:0-11840 GCA_964588645.1 uncultured Acetatifactor sp.
TATGGGGAAAGGCGCAAAGATCTTCGAGCAATTACAGTAATTACCGAAAGCAATAGGTGCACGATAAACTTTAGGAGAGAAAAATGAATACATTACTGGAAATCAAAAATGTAACGAAGCATTTTGGCAACGGAGATGCTGTTTCAAATGCGCTAAACGGCGTGAGCTTTGCCATGGAGCAGGGCGAATTTATCGCAGTGATGGGTGCTTCCGGTTCCGGAAAGAGCACGCTGCTGAATGTGATTGCAACGATTGAACGACCCGACACCGGTAGTATCCTGCTGGAAGGCCGCGATATTTCCGAGTTGTCCGAGAATGATTTGGCAGCCTTTCGTCGGGACCGTCTGGGCTTTATCTTTCAGGAATACAATCTGCTGGATACGCTTACTGTGGCAGAAAATATTGTTCTGCCTCTGAATTTGCGGAAATGTCCTCCTGCTGAAACCGAAAAGCGTCTGGCGGATACTGCCGCCTCGTTGGAGATTGCAGATCAGCTGTTCAAGTTTCCGCGACAACTATCAGGCGGTCAGCGGCAGCGGGCCGCCTGCGCCCGCGCACTGATCACAAAGCCTGCACTGATTTTGGCAGATGAGCCAACCGGAGCGTTGGACAGTGCAAATTCCGGGAACTTAATGCAGACCTTTGCCCGCATGAATGAACAACTCGGTGCAACTATTTTGATGGTGACGCATGATGCCGTGGTTGGTTCCTACGCCTCTCGAATCCTGTTCCTGAAGGACGGAAAGATCTGGAACGAACTGAGCCGTGGGAATCGCACTCGTCAGACCATGTATCATGATATCTTGAACACCATGGCGGTATTGGGAGGTGAGGCGGATGTTCGTTGATTTGGCGATACGGAATGTGCGGCGGCAGATTCGCAATTACCTTATTTATTTTGTCACCGTGGCGCTGAGTATTGCCCTGCTGTTCGCTGTCAATAACTTAAGCTACAGCGACCGAGTTCAAGCGTTTTCCGATGTATCCACGGATATTCACGCTATGTTTACCATGGTCACGGTATTATCCTGTCTGGTAACAGCACTGGTACTCAGCTACGCTACCGGGTTTATGCTGAAGCTGCGCAGACGGGAGTTTGGAATGTATCTGACGCTGGGCATGACCCGTAGAAATATTCAAACACTTTTTGCATGTGAAACAGGGGTGCTGTCTATTCTTGCCCTGATTATCGGCATGGGAACGGGGCTGGGGGTATTTCAGCTGTTTGCAGCTTTATTTTCCTCCTTTTTGGAGATTCCCTTTACTGTGTCTGCTTATTCTGTAAAGGGAATTATGCTGACCATTGGTGTTGGTGTCGGATTGTTTCTGCTGTCCACATTGGCATCTCTGCGGTATTTGAATAAGGTCACGATTTCCGAACTGCTGAAGGAGCCGGCAGCGGAGAGAACCGAAAAACACCCGATACGTTGGTATGCTCTGTCCGCAGTAACGCTGGCAGGCTTTGTTGCTTGCATGATTATTACATATCAAAAACTGATGGCAGCATTTCATGATCAGGATGGTGTGGAATTGCTTCTGTGGCTTGTCATAGACCTTCTCATGGTTTTCCTGACCCATTTTGCCCTTTCTAAAACCCTGACCGGAGTGCTGCTGAGAAGCAAGGGTCTGAAAAGTCGGGGAACGAATACGGTAGTCTTACGGGGCCTGTCCGGTAAAATGACGATGAATGCCATGATGATTGGTGCATTGGCTACCCTGCTGGTGTTTGCTATCGTTCTGTCTAATGTGGCGTTCAGTGAGAAAGCATATACAGATCTGACGATAGCGAAAGATTGTCCCTATGATGTGATGACATTGTTTGATCTGTCTGAGGAACCGGAAATCTCTATGAATGAGGGCAGGAAGATTATTGAAGATTACAGCCCCATTACGAAAACGCAGGGGTTCCAACTTTATTCTCCGGGGGAAACAACATTGTGCAGCAGCATCCTGGGATACGAAGGCATGAAATGGACGGATCGGTATATGCCGCTGAGCCAGTTTAACGCACTTCTGACCGGCTGCGGCTATGCACCGGTGACATTGGATCGGGAGTATCTGGTCATCACCAGTGTGCAGGGAATCTGCGATGTGGATTTTTCGGACAAGCCGGTGATGCTCAATGGTGAAACCTATACATGGGGCGGCAGCAGCACAGCATATCCGGATTTTACACAACGGCTGTTGCTGTATTTTGTGGTGCCGGATGCAGCGGTGGAAACCATGCCGGCAACCTATATCGGGGAAACCTATACATTAGAAAATCAACATCCGGATGCCGGGGCATTGATAAACGAGCTGACATGGCTGAAGTACGGAGAGTATGGTGCAGAGGAGGAATGCTGGTATTCCGTTCAGGAGTATATTCGCCTTTACAGCAAAGCCAATGCAGGAACACTTGTTATCAGTGCGTTATATGTTTCAGCAGTTTTTGTGTGTATGGCTCTGGCTATTCTCTCCGTGAAGACTCTGTCTACTATGGAGGAGGAGCGAAAGCGTTTTGCAATATTATATCGGTTGGGTGTGGATGAGAGAATGCAGAAGTCCACCCTGCTGCGTCAGATTGGTGTATTCTTCCTGATGCCCTTTGCGATTCCGTTTTTAATGACGATTCCCGTAGGCGTGATTTTTGGAAGGGTCTATGAATTCTGGAATCTGAATGGGCTGAGTAATCAAAAAGCCATGGAAACGGCTCTGCTGATTGCACTTATGATTGCAGGTATCTACGCATTGTATTTTTGCCTTACCTACCGAATTGCACGTGGTCATATTATCTGCCATGGCAGCAAAAATCAGGAAGGACTCTCATGATGCGAACCGCGCAGGAGCGTTCAGGAGGAGAGTTGCGATATGAGCAAATAGGAAAGACTTTGGGACTACATCAAGAACTGTAACGATGATACGATTTACGAGAGCGAGAAAAGATGTGTGAGAAAATGAAAAAATCAAGATTTAATACAGCCCGGAAATGGCTGATTTTCTGGACGATGTTTGTCGGCAATGGTGCGGTATGGGGGGCGGCGTGTATGCTGATTGACCCCACGGGAAAGCTTTTGCACATGGATGCCATGTTGCCATATTTCAAAAAGCTGCCGTTTGCCGACCTATTATTCGTTGACTATACATTTTCGGGGATTGCCCTGCTCATTTTCAACGGGCTGACCAACCTGACGGCGGCCGGGTTACTGTTGGCGAAGAAAAAGTCCGGCGTGGTGCTGGGCAGCGTGTTTGGCGTGATACTGATGCTGTGGATCTGCATTCAGTTTTATATGTTTCCGGCCAATGTTCTGTCCACTGCCTACTTTATCTTCGGCTTTGCGCAGACCGCCACCGGGTATGCAGCATGGGTATTCGGAAAACAGGAAGCGTTCACGGTAAATGCGACTGACTATCCCCATATCGGCACGAATCCGAACCGGCTGGTGGTCTACTTCTCCCGCATGGGCTATGTGAAAAAAGTCGCTTACGAAACGGCGAACCGGACAGGTGCCGAGGTCTATGAAATCCAATCCACCGAACGGACAGTGGGCACACCGGGTTTCTGGTGGTGCGGCCGCTTCGGTATGCACCGCTGGGAGATGTCCATCGAACCGATAGCGGTGGATTTAGAAAAGTATGACTATGTGACAATTTGTTCTCCGATTTGGGTGTTTGCGTTGGCTGCACCGGTGCGCAGCTTCTGCCGACAGGCAGCGGGAAGAATCAAAGAAGCAGATTATATAGTCGTGCATTTTTCGCCCGGTCGGTACAAAAATGTCGCCGCAGAGATGGATACTCTGCTGGGTGTTACCCATACCGGCTTTACGGATGTGGTCTGCCGTGTGGGACGGTTTGAAACAATACGGGAAAAAATTATTCCGAATTGGGGGAAATCCTATGAACTACATAAAGGTAACGAACGAAAATCTGGAAACGGAGCATTGAAGATAGGAAATGAAAGCGCATATGAGAACTCAGCAATATGTGCTGATGGAGAGTTAAAATGAATAGTAATATTTCAGTTCGTCTATTGATTGTTGCCGGTGTGCTGATGCTGCTTTCAGGCTGCATCTTTGGCTTCGCACAGCAGTGGATAATTGCAGCACTGGTGTGGGTCGGCGCATTTGGCTGCCTGATTGCAGCATTGAACTTCAAAAATCGGAAGGATGAGTAGAGCAGATCTACTCCCTAAGAAAAGAAAAGCAGACAGTAAAAACTGTAGGAGATGATAATGATGAAACATATATTGTTGGTGCTGACGACTATGATTCTGTGCGCTGCACTGGTGGGTTGTCATTCGGACAGTACCTTTGATGGAAATAAGATTTCCGACACAGACCGCTTTCAAATGGATTATTCTGTGCTGAATCAGCAGGAAGGGGCATTTATGGCATTGGCTGCCGGTGATGCAATCATGGTTTCCGTTGCACAGGAATCGGGAACGGTGGATGTCATTGTCGGCATCAATGAAAAAGAGCCAATTTATGAAGGAAACGGGCTTACGAACACTTTATTTACCCTGAACATTTCAGAGACCGGAACCTATCAGATTATCGTGACCGGGCATAATGCCTGCGGCAGCGTTTCTTTCACAAAAGTGACGGCAGAGCCTGAAACGGAAGCAGAGCAGAAAAATATTCCGGATCAAAGTGCCATGTATGCTGCCTATCAGTTTGTTCTTCAGCAAATTGCTTTTGAGCATATTTACCCGGCCGTTACTTATTATGACAACGGGCTTGTCAAAGAGGAATGGTCTCATGGCTCAGGTCTGGAGGGTGAGGATTACTGGCCGTACAACCTGTATCAGTATTGTGTAGATACCGCCACCTATGAAATAATCGCAGAAGTGAATATGTGGAGCAAAGCCATCGACACCGTGGATTATAAAGGAGACCCATACCCGGAGGATATTGATACGGAAAACGCCGGAACTGTTTTTATCCTTACCCGCAATGGAACGACCGAGACTGTGAGCAAAAGCGATTATGAGGCGTGGCTTTCAGAGATTATGGGTGATGCACACCACATTCAGATACCGTATCAGTCTTTAGGCGAGGATGATATCCGGGCGGTATGTGAAGGATAATGGTAAGAAAAGCTATAAACAATTTGACATATTAGTGGAGGAAAGTAATGAATCAATTTATATATATCACACTGAGACAGCGGCCGGAAATGAAAGAACAAGCTGCCCGGTGGTTTCATCAGAAATGGGGCGTACCGCAGGAAGCATATTTGGAATGTATGGAAGATTATCTCAGCGGCAAAACCGAATATGGTTGGTATCTGTGCATGGATGGAAGCAAAATCATCGGCGGTTTGGGCGTGATTGAAAATGACTTCCATAACCGGAAAGACCTGATGCCGAATATCTGCGCCGTCTATACGGAAGCAGACTATCGCAGCAAGGGAATCGCCGGGCGACTGCTTGATATGGCAGTCGAAAAACTGCGCAGCAAGGGCATTTCTCCTGTCTACCTGCTCACAGACCATACCGGATTTTATGAACGCTATGGCTGGGAATTCCTGTGTATGGTGCAGGGTGATGGAGAAGATGAACTGTCAAGAATGTATATTCACCGATAATGGAAGTTTGGGAGATTCAATCCCTCAAAGCTGCCGGAAGACCTCTCCGATAGGTGCCTGAATCAGTAAATCTGCAAATTTATCACGGGGAGTGGCGGTTTTATTGATTACCACTATTTTGTCCCCTTTGAAATAATCAATCAAGCCCGCAGCAGGGTATACGGCAAGTGATGTTCCGCCAATGATGAGTACATCTGCATTATGAATATAGTTTATGGCGGCATTGAGGGTTTTCTCATCAAGCCCCTCTTCATAGAGAACCACATCCGGTTTGACGGGACATCCGCATTTCTTGCAGACAGGAACACCGCTGCCTTCCATAATATATTGCAAATCGTGGAAGGCGCCGCAGCTTTCACAGTAGTTACGGAGTACGGAACCGTGAAGCTCCAGTACGACCTTGCTGCCGGCTGCCTGATGCAGACCATCGATATTCTGGGTGATGACTGCCCGCAACTTTCCCTGCTGTTCTAATTTGGCCAGCTTTTGGTGAGCTGCGTTGGGGCTGGCATCGGGGAAAAGCATTTTGTTGCGGTAAAAGCGATAGAATTCCTTGGGATTGGTACGATAGAAGCTGTGGCTGAGAATGGTCTCAGGAGGATAATCATATTGCTGATGATATAATCCGTCTACACTTCTGAAATCAGGAATTCCGCTTTCGGTGGATACACCTGCACCGCCAAAAAAGACAATGTTGTCATATTTGTCTATTATTTCTCTTAATTCCTTTACAGAGTTTGTTAAATCTTTCATGCGCAAATTACCTATCCTTTCTGCTATCTTTATGTAACCATTTATGTAATCGTGCACAAATTACGCTTCTATAATTAGTTATATCACATTGTCATCCGTATGTGAAATAAATTGTTTCTTCCGAGGGAAGATACAAATATGATACAAATTATAAGAAATAATTAAGAAAATAAGGGCTTTGCGCTATTGAGCGTGCTGTGTTCCATGTGGTATTATTTACTTATGAGACGAGAAAAAGAGTATTTAGTACCATTTGAAAAAAGTAAAAGAGTGATTTATCTGGAACGACGGGGACAGAAAAAGAAGCCCTCCTTGGGAGCAGGAATATTGTTTCTCATGGGGGTGCTATGTCTTTTATACTGTGTAGCAATTGCACTGTTTATGGGCTATGGCTCCCTGTTTTTCCTGATATGGGGCGTGGCAGGAATTTTTTGTTGTTTGCTTGGGCTATTATTAAGCAGACAGGAATGGCTGTTACGGATTCCGAAATGGATTAGAAAATGCTTTGTAGTATGCTGTGTTCTCGGCTTGCTCTTGTTTGTCCTTGTGGAAGGCATGATTATCAGCAGGTTTTCTTCCCGGGCAGCTTCCGGCGCGGATTACATGATTGTACTGGGGGCACAGTGGAAGCCAAACGGTCCGGGATATATGTTGCAGAAGCGCTTGGAGGAGGCGGTGGATTACCTCAATCGAAACCCGGATACCGTGGTGATTGTCTCCGGAGGACAGGGGCATGATGAAGTAATCAGCGAAGCGGAAGGGATGCAGAGTTATTTGATGGAGGCCGGAATCCCAAAGGAACGGATACTTGCGGAGGATAGGTCTGCCAGTACCGAACAGAATCTCATCTATAGTGCCGAATTCCTGAATAAAGAAGAGGATACAGTGGTATTGGTGACGAATAATTTTCATATGTTTCGCGCTCTCATGCTTGCCAAGAAGCAGGGATATGCGCACATAGAGGGACAGTCCGCGGCGTCCTATCCCGCAATGGTGCCGAACAATATGGTGCGTGAATTTTTTGGAGTAGTGAAGGAGTTCCTGACAGGAGGACGGTTGTAAATGGAAATTCAGGTTGGAGATATTTTGAAACTGAAGAAACAGCACCCTTGCGGAAGCAAAGAATGGGAAGTATTGCGTGTGGGAGCGGATTTCAGATTGAAATGTCTGGGCTGCGGACATCAGATTATGATTGCAAGAAGATTGTTGGAAAAAAATATTAAGGAAATTCAGGAAAAAGCTTGAAAATACGTGATTTGTATGGTATCATACTAATTCGTGATATATTAATTTCCTTGCTCGTGATGATACGCGGGCCAGAGACCAAAAGGAGGTAACAAAGCATGAACAAGTATGAATTAGCCGTTGTTGTTAGCGCTAAAATCGAAGACGATGAAAGAGCAGCAGTGATTGACAAGTGCAAAGCTTACATCGAGAGATTCGGCGGTACCATCACAGAAGTAGATGAATGGGGTAAGAAGAAACTTGCTTACGAGATTCAGAAGATGAAAGAAGCTTTCTACTACTTCATCAGATTCGAGGCTGATAGCAAAGCTCCCGCAGAGATTGAGAGCCGTGTCCGTATTATGGACAATGTTATCAGATACTTATGCGTTAGACAGGACGAGGCATAAAGAGAAAGCGAGATAAAATATGAATAAAGTAATTCTTATGGGACGTTTAACCAGGGATCCTGAGGTGAGATATTCACAGGGAGAGAGCCCTTTGGCAATCGCGAGATATACGCTTGCAGTTGATCGCAGACAGGCAAGAAATAGCGGAGGAGAGGAACAGACTGCTGATTTCATCAGCTGTGTTGCTTTCGGACGTACTGCAGAGTTTGCAGAGAGATATCTGCATAAGGGAACTAAGATTGCAGTGACCGGTCGCATCCAGACAGGTAGCTATACCAATAAGGATGGCGTGAGAGTGTATACGACAGAGGTTGTCGTAGAGGAGCACGAATTCGCTGAGAGCAGAAATGCTGCATCCGGTAATGAGGGTGGTTTTAACGGTGGTTACACAGGCGGTAATAATGCACCCGCCCCTTCAGGCGCAGGTGACGGTTTCATGAATATTCCCGATGGAATTGACGAAGAATTACCGTTTAACTAAGTTTTTTGATTAAGATAGGAGGCACTGACATGGCTTACAATAAAGCAGAGAAATCCGATTCTCCGATGAGAAGAAAAGGCGGAATCCGCAGAAGAAAAAAAGTTTGCGTATTCTGTGGTAAAGATAATGTTATCGATTACAAAGATACCAATAAGTTAAAGAGATACGTGTCCGAGAGAGGTAAGATTCTTCCTCGCCGTATTACCGGTAACTGTGCTAAGCATCAGAGAGCGTTGACTGTAGCTATCAAGAGAGCACGTCACGTAGCATTGATGCCTTACGTTCAGGATTAACCTTGATTTTAAAGGGTTTCCGGGCATAGGAAAAGTAGCTTGACTAATGCTTGACTACTAAAAGACAAAGGTTAGACCAATTATCCGAGAGGGTAGTTGGTCTTTTTTGTGTTTATAAGAGAATTTTAAGTTAGGGCAAATGCACTAATTTTTTTGTGGAAAGTTCGTATGAATCCACCATTGTACTTTGAGGTTTTCAGCGTTACCCTCCATAAAAATTAAATAAATAATATTTTTAAGGAGGATTCAAAAATGAGTGAACAGAGATTTTCTAGTAAAGAGCAATTTGCGGAAGAGGTAAGGGTTGAATTTGAAAAACGAATTGGAAAAAGTGCAATCGTTCAGAAAATCAACAAGAATAATGGAATAGTATGGTATGGACTAACTGTATTAGAGGATAAAATAAATATCAGCCCGACAATATATCTGGAGCCATATTATGAAGTGTGTGAAGATGTCGGAATGGAATTTATTATAGATGAAATTGAAAAGGTTTATGAGGACAATAAACCTAATGGAAGCATGGATTTAGGAAAGATTTTGGACTATGAGAGTATTAAAGAAAATTTGAGAGCAAAACTTATTAATTATGAGCTGAACAGAGATTTTTTGAAAGATGTGCCACATAGAAGATTTCTGGACTTAGCAATTGTTGTGTTTCTGAAGTTGGAAAGTAATGAGCTGATTGAGGGACAGGCAACAATTACTGTAAAAGATAATTTACAACAGGCTTGGGGAGTAGATGCTGGAGATATTATTGATGTTGCATTAGATAACATTAAAGGAGATATTACGTTAGATAGCATGGGTGACTACATAGATTTATCAATGTTTGAAAATTGGATTGATATGTACATAGTTTCAAATCGACAGAAATTACATGGAGCGGTGGCAATGCTACAGAAAGACAGACTGAAGGAATTTGCAGACAAATTAAAAGTAGATACATTGACAATTATACCAAGCAGTGTACATGAGTGCATAATAATCAATGAAGGGGCTGAAACTAAGAACACCGAAGAATTAAGGAAGATGGTTAGAGAAGTCAATGAAACTGTAGTAAGTGAATATGAAATCTTGAGCAACAATGTTTACATATATTGCAGAGCAACAGATGAAATCAAAATAGCGTAGGGTCTGTGAATAAAGAGAAAATTGAATAAGATGTGCGATATATCCCAGAGTTTCAGCAGATAAATGTTGATGACCTGGGATATTTTTATTTATAAGAAAATTGTAAGTGCACTACCAAGAAATGGACATATAAAATATATAAGAATATACACAACCTCAACAAGGATAGGAGATGAATTGACTATGATGATTATAAGTAACCACATTTTTATTGTTAAACATCATAAGCAATCTAATAGAGTATAACATAGATACTTTGTACAGCCCGGATAGTGAGGTAACGGATAAATTTATTATGTACATGGAAGAGTTTGGACTGGATTAATATAAGTTTGGCAGTGCACTTGCGACAGATACCATAAAAACAAGGTCTTATTTCCGGCATAAACACTACAGACACCCAGAAATTCCAGCGTTAGAATAAATTCAGAAATTGAGGAAAGGAAGGGTAATCAATATGATGGAGAGATTGTTACACTGGATATTAAAGAGTAGAAAGAAAGGTTGTAAGCATTGTTGCATGGGGTGTGAATATTACAACGAGTGTAGGTTTGATAAGGTTTAATAAATTCAAGTAGGGCATCAGTTTTAACAGAGTAGTTAAGGCTGGTGCCACAATAGTTTTAAGGAGGGCAGAAAGGTGCTTAAGAATTATCAAGAGATGTTAGAATATGCATTTGATGTGTTGAACAGGGTTTATTTTAATGGGGAACTGCCACCTATAGTGATTTGTATTATGAGCAGTAAGCGTACCTATGGACATTATACTGTAAATAAGGAATGGCGTTTAGAAGAGGAGCGTTTACATGAGATAAACATAAGCGCAGAACATTTAGACCGACCAATTGAAAATGTATGTGCAACGCTGTGTCACGAGATGGTTCATTATTATTGTGCTTTGAATGGCATAAGTGATACAAGCCAGAGTGGACGTTACCATAACAAAAATTTCAAAAGAGAAGCAGAAGCAAGAGGGCTTATGATAACACAGGCACCTTATATAGGCTGGAGTGTGACAGAGCCTAGTTTGGAGTTTATACAGGTGATACATAGTAATGGAATTGAAAAACCCTTAGATATCAATAGGGACGGATATTATGGTGGCTGGGTAGCTGGTGGAAGTAATGGTTTAACTGGTAAAGGACTTGGTGGGGATGATAGTACGACAAGGAAGCCTAAGGGATCAACACGTAAATATATGTGTCCCTGCTGTGGTAACAGCTTTAGAGCAACTAAGGATATTAATGTGCTTTGTATGGATTGCAATGAACAGTTTATCAAGGTTGAGAAATAGAAAATAAGTAAGGGCACAACATGTGGATTTCATTTTTGGGTCTTCAAAATGAAATCCACTTTATCAATTAGAGATAAAAGCCAAACATTAGAAAGTGAGAAAGGGGAGCATTTGCGGTGAATATATTGATAGGAGATTATATTGAGGTACTTTTACGAGATGGAACAATAATGAGAGGTACAGTGGAAAGAATAGGAAACAATCATTTGGTATTGGACGAGGACAAGGTATTTGGAGATTGGGTGTTTATATATTTTGTGAATATCGTAGATATCAGAAGATAATTAAAATGCCAATTGCCAAAAATAATCATGAATTGCAAGGGTCAGCCTGTAAGGGCTGGCTTTTTGTTGTGCATAAGCAAACATTTTGAAGTGCTCAGTTGGGTGAAAAATTTTGTTGATAAATGTGACGTGATTTTTGGCGTATAGGTAAAAGGTTAATGTATTTAAAAAATTTTGATAGAGATAAATTTTTATCGACGTCAAAAAAATGTGTGATACATATAGAAAGAGAGGTGGACTTAGATATGGATGAAAAAGAGATATCCGGTAAATTGATAAGACCGGATGGAAAAGAAGAGTACTGGTGGAACGGAGTGAATTACATCAATGTGATACCAGAGGAACTTATTGATGCAGTTGTTGCGTCAGAAAAAAATAAAGAAATTGGAGGAAAAGAAAATG
>CAZPRB010000054.1:11940-13726 GCA_964588645.1 uncultured Acetatifactor sp.
GGCACCGTCAGAAATGGCGGTGTCATTTTTATTGCTAATTTGCCAAAATTTAAGAGTGGTTACATGGGGATTGTTACATAGATAGTGAAAAATTTTTTGAAAACAGAAGAGTTTATTTACATGATAAAAATGGAGCTACATGGAGTAATTTTTGATATGGACTAGTTGGAAAAATAATATATGGCTTCGGGGAAAAATAAGGTTACATTAATATATTTCCTACATTATCAAAAAATATATGTTGTGTGTGAATAAATTGTGGTAAAAAAATTTTGAAGTTAGACTATGGAAAAATGTATTGTGGATTTGAAATAATAAGTCCGTCACATTCACCAGTTTACAATTACATATAAAGGCGTTATAATCACCCCAATCTTTTGAAAGGGGTGATTTTTAATGGATAAACCGACATGTAAGTTAATCGGAGAAAATGGTTTATGTGATAGGGCAGAGGAAATGAGCAAGAGAATCATGGAAGGCGAAGCCACAAGCTATGATGAAGCATTACGAATCATTATGGAATATGTGGAAATTGAATAGAAGATATTCCGGGTACAGTGAAAACTTGGCAGTGCACTTGCTAAAAAGATATTGTCCTCGATTAATTGCCAATTGCCAATAAATAGAAATATGAAATCATATATGTTTGTGTTTTGCAAAGCAAAGGTTTTAGATAACGCAGGGTGAATATGATAGGTCTTGTGAATCTGCTTATTTTTCAAGATAAGTGATTTTAAATTTACATGTTGATAAGTGTGCAAAGTGTTAAACACATGTTTTTATTTTAAACAGTTTTGAAATAAAAAGGATTGTTTGGCTGGGGTGTAGCCTATATCAATGTTGATTTGAAATCAATTTAAAATAAGCAGGAGGATATCATTATGAGAGTAGCTTATGTACGTGTCAGCACAGTAGAGCAGAACGAAGCTCGTCAGACAGAGGCATTAGAAAAATTTAATATTGAAAAATGGTACATAGAAAAGGTAAGTGGTAAAGACACCAAGAGAGAGCAGTTACAGCTCATGCTTGATTTTGTACGTGAGGGGGATGAAATCTACGTTATGGATTTCAGCAGACTTTCAAGAAGCGTGCAGGACTTGTTAAGTATTGTAGATTTGCTTAATGAGAAAAATGTCAAGCTTGTGAGTTTGAAAGAAAGTCTTGATACCAGCACACCAACAGGAAAGTTGATGTTGACAGTAATTGGAGCGATTGCAGAGTTTGAGCGTATGAACATATTAGAAAGACAGCGTGAGGGAATTGCAATTGCCAAAAAAGAAGGCAAGTACAAGGGACGTAAAGCAATGGAGTTGGATAACTGGGAAGAGGTTTACAGTGCTTGGAAGAATGGAGAAATCACAGCAGTTGCGGCATCAAAGTTACTTGAGATAAACAGGGGAACATTTTACAACAGAGCAAAGAAGTTTGAGAAGGAGGTTGACAGAAATGAGTGAGTCAGAGCTGTGGGAAGAATTTAGTTTTCTATAAAATGTAGACAATTATGATAATTGGTCTCTAGAAAATTGGTGTAGACTCGTTCTGGAATGGGATAGAAAATTGAATAAAACATACAATTGAATTTGGACTTCACAATTTATGAAATTCTTTGTAAATAAGAAAAAATATGATATAATAAAAATGATGCGTAAAGAAAGTAAGATTAATCTTTATGAAATATAAAAAGTAATTTTTATTAGTATTATTGGCATTTTGGCATTTGGAATTAGTGGAAGTCCAATTACCACTTCAACCATGGTGAGCCTCCTTTCTGTTATCTAGCCCGCAG
>CAZPRB010000055.1:0-13712 GCA_964588645.1 uncultured Acetatifactor sp.
CAATAAAAAACTTAAAAATAGTGTTATAATCCGGAAGGGAATATTAAGTATACCTACATTCTTATGTGAAAAATGTGGCGCTGTTGAGAATACAGCAACAAGTAATTACTGGTTAAATAAAATGGAAAACTATCCCATACTATGCTCCAAGTGTGAAACCGGCAAATGGCATAACAGGTTTGAAAGAAGGCATTGGTCCTATTATGGATTTGAGAAGGTCTTACAGGCCAGTAAAGAGGGAAAAGGTGATTTCATAAATGCTAAGGAACACTTTAGAAATATAGGTGTCATTGGTAATAAGAAAAATATTGTAAAAGAGATTCCTTGGGAAGATTAGAAGGGTTGTTAGAAGGGGAATAAATGGAATTATTAACAATAACAGAAATGCAAAAAGAATTAAAAATTGGTAAGAATATGGCCTATAAATTAACAAAATTAAAAGGCTTTCCTACAATTCAAATTGGAAAACGCATTTTTATTTCTAAAGATGGTCTCGAAAAATGGATAAGTGAAAATTTAGGAACCCAGATATCAATCTGAGTTCCTTTTTTTTGATTTATTAAATACTCTTTCCACTTCATTTTGCTTATCCCCTTCAAGGATACCGATATAAATATTATAAGTAATTCCGATTTCTTTATGTCCTAAGAGTTCTGAAATAATTTTAATATCCACACCTTTACTTAATAGGAGAGAACCGTAAGTATGACGAAGAGAATGCGCTGAGAAGTTTTGTTCTGTTAAATTTCCTTTTTTAGCCATTGCTTTAATAGTACGATTCATATTTCGTCTATTGATAATATCACCATTTTTATTAATAAATACATAATCTGTATTTTTATGTCCCGGATTATTCTTATCAAACCAATTTATAATTTCGATAGCACGGTCCGGAAGAGGAACTATACGAATACTATCTTTTGTTTTTGGCATTTTATCATATCTTATATATTTATTGCCTTCATTCTCTCTATTTTTCTTTTCTCCCATAGCATTACTAACGGTGATTCTTTTATTTTTAAGGTCAACATTTTCCCATTTTAGAGCAATCATTTCAGAAATACGAAGTCCGGAATACATTATAAAAACAGCAGCTTTAGCATTTACACCAAAAATAGGAACACCATTGTTATATGTTTCTTTAGAAGCTTTATAAAATTTTTCCGTATCTTCAAAAGATAAAAAAGGTATTTCTTTTTTCTTAATTTTAACACTGGATTCTGATGGGATATGAACAAATTTTGTTGTATGATTAGGTAATTCTCCCTTAATTTCACCATAATTTACACACTGCTTAATAATGGACCACATTTTCGTAATAGTAGCTCTGGAATATTCTTTTGAGAGTGCTTCAAGATATTCTCTAAATACTTTATCTGAGAGATTTTTAATCTGTTTATTTGCAAGGTCATATCCTTTAAAATCTAAAAGTTCTCCTTTTATCATATTTTCATAACCACTATAGGTAGATTCTTCAATAGAATTTCTTTTTGTTAAAAGCCAATTAGAAATATATTCACCAAAGGTTGTTTTTGTATTTAAAGAAAAATCAATAGATTCTTTTTCCTTTAATTTTTGATTAATCTCTTTTTCAGTTTTGCCATAAGTATAACTTCCGTCAGCATCTCTATAATATTTATAATTATATTTCCCAATTTTCTTTACACCCCAAGAGCCTTCCCCATTTTTTCTTTTAGACATTTTTCTTTCCCTTTCTATATAAAAACCCACCACTAACTTTACGATTTGTGGTATGATGAATATAATATAAAAATTATAACAATCTCTTATTATTTGTGCAAGAAAAATTTACCCCAATTTTACCCCAACCAAAATAACAAAACATAATACAAATAGGGACTAAAAGGGAATTGTCAGACAAATTAAAATGCAGGAAAGTGCCGAGAAATGGCTATTTTTAAGGAAAAATAAGACTTTTTAGAAGAAAGAAAAAATTAAGATTCCTTCACTCGTAATGAAGGGGTCGTGGGTTCGAGTCCCATTTTCAGCTTTTTCTATGTAGGGAGCCGAAGCTCCTTATTTTTTTGCATATCTAGATATTTATTTTTTGCTTGATTTTCTTCTCTATAAGCTGAGTACCCTTATAGAATCCCATAGCAATGATGCAAAGCAGAAGAATGGACAGAATCACAAGATTCAACTGAAAAACCTGAGAACCGTAAATAATCAGGTAGCCTAAGCCGCATCTTGCAGCAAGGAATTCACCGATTATGACACCTACCAGCGCCAGACCGATATTGACCTTTGTGGTACTTATCAGGATGGGGACGGAACCGGGGAGAACCACCTTCCGGAAGGCAGTTTGGCGGTTGCCGCCGAGGGTATAAATTAGTGTGATTTTCTCAGAGTCGCATTGCTTGAAGCTGCTGTAAAAGCTGATGATGGAGCCGAAAAGTGCAACGGATATCCCGGCGACGATTATGGTTGTGGTACCCGTACCCAGCCATACAATGAGAAGAGGGGCTAAAGCGGACTTGGGCAGGCTGTTCAAAACCACCAGGTAAGGCTCCGCTATCTCGGAGAGCTTCCGGGAGTACCACAGCAGTGTGGATACTGCAAGACTGATGAGAAACACTAAGACGAAGCTGACTATGGTTTCTAACAGGGTGATTCCGATATGATAAAAAATCGACAGATCCATACATAATTCAAGAAACAGAAGAGCAACACGGCTTGGACTGGAAAAGAAAAAGCTGTCAATCCACCCCAGGTCTGCGGATATCTCCCATATCACCACAAAAAGAATCAGCAGGATAAAACGGTATGAGGTAATCTGACGGTGATGCTTATGATGATTCTGTATAAATAATTCCTGTTTGGTCAATTCCGTGTTACTTGTTTTCATTGGATAGCTCCTCCCATATCTGTTTAAAATAATTTGGGAATTCCGGTGCGTTCCGGGCTGCAAGAGGAGAAGCGTCCTTAATAGTCAGCCTGATGGGAAGCTCCTTACTGACAGTGGCCGGTCTGCCGGATAGAATGAGAACTCTGTCTGCGATACTGATGGCTTCTGCAATATCGTGGGTGATGATAATCATTGTTTTACCGGCAGCGCGGATTAATCGGCAGATATCTGAGGAAACCATGAGTCTGGTCTGATAATCCAATGCGCTGAAGGGCTCATCTAAAAGAAGCAGCTGGGGGTCCAGCGCAAGGGTGCGTATGAGGGCTGCCCGTTGCTTCATGCCACCGGATAACTCGCTTGGACGCTTCTCCTTGAACGGGTACAGCTCGTAATCGCGAAAGAGCTGTTCCACATGTGCCAGACGTTCCTCGGTCATCATATGGTTGATTTCCAAACCAAGAATTGCATTCTGATATATAGTTCTCCATTCAAAGAGGTGGTCGTGCTGCAGCATATAACCAATGCGTGGATAGTGCAGGGAGCCGTCCGGATTATTCACGGTTATGGTGCCCGTTTCGGGTCGGATAAGTCCTGCAATGATGGAAAGCAGGGTGGATTTCCCGCATCCGCTTGGCCCTACAACAGCCAAAAATTCCCCCTCCGTAACACCAAAGGAAATATTCTGTAATGCTTTTGTCTCACCCTGCAGACTGTGATAAGAATAGCCGATATCATTCAGCTCGATAAGCTTTTGCATAGAGACATGACCTTTCTTAGTAAATGTATATTTCTTTAAGATATCATATGAAAAGAAGCGTAAAAAGGTGTTCTGAAATACACCTGTGATATTGCAATCAATCATGATTTGTGGTAATATCAAATCTAAGTTTAACGAATTGGATGGGAGAATATTATGGCACAGTTGTGGGGAGGACGCTTTACAAAGGAGACAGAACAAAAGGTCTATGCTTTTAATGCGTCCATTCATTTTGATAAAAGATTATTGCATCAGGATATTGAGGGTAGTATTGCTCATGTCACCATGCTTGCAAAGCAGGGGATTCTGACGGAGGATGAGAAGGATGCAATCATTTGCGGCTTAAAGGGAATCTGTGAGGATGTTGATAGGGGTGCTCTTGAGATTACCGACAAATATGAGGATGTACATAGCTTTGTGGAGGCTAATTTGATTGACAGAATCGGTGATGCCGGTAAGAAGCTTCACACAGGGAGAAGCCGCAATGACCAGGTGGCATTGGATATGCGGCTTTATACCAGACTTCAGGTGCAGGAGACGGATAAGCTGTTAAAGGAGCTTCTCCAAGTGCTCCTTGACACCATGGAAGCAAATCTTGAGACCTATATGCCCGGGTTCACCCATCTGCAGAAGGCTCAACCTATCACGCTTGCACATCATTACGGCGCTTATTTTGAAATGTTTAAACGTGACAGGCTGCGACTTAAGGATATCTATGAACGCATGAATTATTGCCCTCTGGGCGGCGGCGCGTTGGCGGGCACTACCTATCCTTTGGACCGTGAGTACACAGCATCCCTGCTGGGCTTTGCGGGTCCTACGCTCAACAGCATGGATTCTGTGGCTGACAGGGATTATCTGATTGAATTTCTGTCTGCTCTGGCGACGATAATGATGCATTTAAGCCGCTTCAGTGAGGAAATCATTATATGGAATTCCAATGAGTACCAATTTGTGGAGATTGATGATGCATATTCCACCGGAAGCAGTATTATGCCTCAGAAGAAGAATCCTGATATTGCGGAGCTGGTGAGGGGAAAGACAGGACGTGTCTACGGCGCTTTAGTATCTCTTCTGACAACCATGAAGGGTTTGCCCCTTGCATATAATAAGGACATGCAGGAGGATAAGGAGATGGCATTTGATGCCATGGACACCGTAAAGGATTGTCTGGAGCTGTTTACCGGTATGCTGCGCACTATGAAATTCCGCAAGGAGCGTATGGCAAAAAGTGCGATGAACGGCTTCACCAACGCCACGGATGCAGCAGATTATCTTGTGAATAAGGGAGTTCCCTTCAGAGATGCCCACGGCATTATCGGAAGACTGGTATTGTATTGCATTGATAAGAATACTTCCATCGATGCCTTGAGCCTGGAGGAGCTTCAGGCAATCAGCGATAAGTTTGAGGAAGATATTTATGATGCCGTGTCCCTGAAAACCTGTGTGGAGAAGCGCCTGACCATCGGTGCCCCTGGACCTGACGCCATGAGAGAGGTCATCAAGCTGCAGAGAGAGTATCTTGCACAATAAAAATAATATCTAATGCGGGGTAAATTGAGTAATATATGCCTCGTTTGATAATAATAATGGCAGACAAAGGCTGCCGTGAGGAGGAGAAAAAATGAGTGATAAATTAAAAGTTGGTATTTTAGGCGGAACCGGTATGGTCGGACAGAGATTCATTTCTCTGCTGGAGAATCATCCCTGGTTTGAGGTGACAACAATCGCTGCCAGCCCCCGCTCAGCAGGCAAAACCTATGAGGAGGCAGTGGGCGACAGATGGAAAATGACCACTCCTATGCCGGAGGCTGTCAAGAAAATCGTAGTTATGAATGTAAATGAGGTGGAGAAGGTTGCTTCTGAGGTAGATTTCGTATTCAGCGCGGTTGATATGACCAAGGAAGAAATCAAGAAAATTGAGGAGGACTATGCTAAGACAGAGACCCCTGTTGTATCCAATAACAGTGCGCACAGATGGACTCCCGACGTTCCCATGGTGGTTCCGGAGATTAATCCGGAGCACATGAAGGTCATTGATTTCCAGAAGAAACGATTGGGTACTACCAGAGGCTTCGTTGCCGTAAAACCCAATTGCTCCATCCAGAGCTATGCACCTGTATTGACCGCTTGGAAGGAGTTCGAGCCCTACGAGGTGGTTGCAACTACCTATCAGGCAATCTCCGGTGCCGGTAAGACCTTTAAGGATTGGCCGGAGATGGTGGGTAATATTATCCCTTACATCGGTGGAGAGGAAGAGAAAAGCGAGAAGGAGCCCCTCCGTATTTGGGGTGAGATTAAGGATGGCGTGATTGTTCCCGCTACCAGTCCCGTTATTACCTGCCAGTGTATCCGTGTTCCTGTGTTAAACGGTCACACCGCTGCAGTGTTTGTTAAGTTTAAAAAGAAACCCACCAAGGAACAGTTGATTCAGAAGCTGAAGGAGTTCAGCGGAGAGCCTCAGAGATTAAACCTTCCCAGTGCTCCCAAGCAGTTTATTCAGTATCTGGAGGAGGATAACCGTCCTCAGGTTAGTCTTGATGTGGATTATGAGAATGGCATGGGTGTCAGTGTGGGTCGTATCCGCGAAGACAGCGTATATGATTACAAGTTTGTCGGCCTCTCTCACAATACCGTACGCGGTGCTGCCGGCGGAGCTGTGCTCTGTGCAGAGCTGTTAAAGGCGCAGGGATATATCACGAAGAAATAGAAGCTATCTGTTATTAATGCATTGGGTGACATCTTATGAAGGAACTGCACTATCAATTGGATTTCTTGAAAGCGATGAATCAAAAGCTTTCGACACGGGAGAGAATGTATCACATGATTTGTGATACTGTTTCCGGTGCCTTTTTGTATTACTCCTTTGATAAAAATGAGATATCCGTTATCGGAAAATGGGATGATTTTTTTGATTTTGAGATTCGCGATCAGAGAGACCTGAATCAATTGTTTGAGGCAGTGGCGGATGAGTATCAGATGTCCTTGCGAGATGCCTTCTACCTTGAGAAGAGGGAAGAATCATCTGCATCCATAGATTGTCTGCTTAAGAAATCCAGAATGTGGGTGCAGTTCTATATTCAGGTATTCTATGATGAAAACGGACAACCCACGGACAAGATAGTCAGCGTGGACAACATTACAAAATATAAGACCCAGAATGAAGAATTAAGATACATGGCCTACTATGATGATCTGACCGGACTGTATAACCGCAATTACTTTGTCCACCTGTTGAATGCCTTTCTGCAGCGTGCAAAGGAAAAAGGTAATATTGTCAGTGTGATGATTATAGATGTCGATAATTTCCGTAAGGTCAATGACGGATTGGGAATGATGGTAGGAGATGAACTGGTACAGCAATTGGGTTCCTTCTTAAATGAGTTCAGTGATGACAATGTTATCGTGTGTCATTTGAACAGTGATATTTATTGTATGGCAATTTATAATCCTGTAGGCTCCAGAAGTGTGGAGAATATACACAGAGCTATTCAACAGCGGACAAAGGATGTATTTCGGCTCAGCGGAGGGCAGGAGCTGCAGATTACCGTCAGCGTTGGTGTGGCAGAATACCCTGAGGCGGCACAGACTGCGGTTGAGCTGATTAACTGTGCTGAAATCGTTATGTTTAAAGGCAAGGACCTTGGAAAAAATAACATACAGTATTATAATGCGCCGATTCTGGACGATTTTCTCCGGTCCGTCGAAATTGAAAACAAGCTAAAAGAGGCTGTTTATAATAAAAGCTTTGAACTGAATTATCAGCCTCAGTTTTATGCCGGCAACAAGAAGCTTCGAGGCGTTGAAGCACTGATACGATGGCAGGATTCTCCGGGACATTATATCGGACCCGGAGTGTTCATTCCCCTCGCAGAGAAAAGCGGCCTGATTACAGCAATCGGTAACTGGGTTGTAGAGGAGAGCGTAAAACAGTATTCGAAATGGCGGGAGCAGTACGGAGTGGATTTTGTTTTATCTATTAACACTTCTGCAAAACAATACTGTCAGGAGGATTTCGTCAGCAATCTCATCAGGGTTTTGAATCAGTACCAGATAGAACCCTCTTTGCTGGAACTGGAGATTACGGAAAGCATTTTGATTGATGATTTCGATATGGTCTCTGATAAATTAAAAATACTCAAGGATTACGGAATCAAGGTTTCTTTGGATGATTTCGGAACGGGATTTTCCTCTCTGTCTTATTTAAAGAAGCTGCCCATTGACACGCTGAAGATTGATAAATCCTTTATTGATACCGTATTATCGGATTCTACTACCAGAGTGATTACGGAATCCATTATCAATATGGTGAAGGCGCTGGGATTTGAATCGATTGCAGAGGGAGTTGAAGAGGAACAGCAGTACAAATATCTGCATGCCATAGGCTGCGACACCATACAGGGATATCTCCTTGGCAAACCGCAAACCCCGGAGCAGATTGAAGAGTTAATTCAAAGAATGTTGTGAGTGTATTATGTTTGTAGGACGAGAAGCAGAGCTTAATTTTCTGGAAAATAATTATAACAGTGAAGACAGCCGCATCATTGTTGTTTACGGACAACGCGGTGTAGGGAAGACTACCTTGCTTGAGCGTTTTTCCCGCAATAAAAAGAGTTCATATTTTGCTGCAAGAGCCTGTTCACCCGCTGAACAGCGCTATCAATGGGGCTGCGAACAGCGTGAGGCAGGGCAGGATGTTCCCAGATTCCCTGAGTATGCTGAGCTGTTTCAGAACGCGGTTAATGATGAAGAATATGGGAAGCAGATTATTATCATAGACGAATTTCATCATCCGGTAAAGAACGACTCCGGTTTTATGGAGGAAATCATACACTTTATGCACAGCAGACCTGCGTCAAAGCCTGTGATGTTTATCCTTTGCACCTCTGCGTCCGGCTGGGTGGAGAACAGTATGATTAAACGTATGGGAAGCACTGCACTTTCCATCGGCGGCTTGTTGAAGGTTCGTGAGATGAAGTTTGCAGAGATATGCAAGTTGTTTCCGGGGTACAGCGGTGAGGATTATATTGATATCTATAGTATTCTTGGGGGGATTCCCGGACTTTGGAAAAGCTTTTGTGCAGATTACAGTGCCAGGGACAATATCATTAAAAATTTTCTTTCCAAGGAAAGCAGATTATATGGCGAGATGTCTGTGATTCTGTCAGAGGATTTGCGGGAGCCTGCAGTATACAGCACGATTCTTGCTTGCATGGCCAGAGGCTTGCATAAGCTGAATGACATCTATAAGCACACAGGCTTTTCCAGAGCCAAAATCAGTGTGTATCTGAAAAATTTGATGGAATTGGAGCTGGTTGAAAAGGTTTATTCCTTTGAGACCTTTCAGGAGACTGATACCCAAAAGGGAATTTATAGGATTTCCAATTCCTATGTCCGTTTTTATTTCAGATTTATTTTCCCGAACCTCAGTCTGCTCCGGAAGGTAACAGCGGAAGAATTTTATGAGCGTGTGGTTGCAGATGCTTTTCCGGCCTTCGCCGAGGAGGCATACCGTAGAATTTGCAGGGAAACTGTGGGTGAGTATTCAGCCTCTGTGGGAGAGTGGCTCGGGAAATCCGGAAGTCTTGATATCGTTGCTGCGGATAGGAACGGAAGTTTGACTGTGGCAGCGTGCAGTTATGCCTCCCGTATGAATCCGGAGGATTATGAATGGTTGTTATTCTGCATGAACAAGGCCGGAATCAAGGATGCGGTGAAGCTTTTGTTCTGTGAAAAAGGCTTCTCTGATGAGCTGCGTGAAGAAGCAATGAAGGGGAATGTAGAGCTTCGTCATATTTTATAGTGTAAGGATGAAAATTTGTGGGTAAAGATTTATTTATAGCAGAAAAACCGAGTGTGGCGAGGGAATTTGCGTCTGCCTTGAAATATCAGATGAAATCTAAGGATGGTTATCTGGAGTCCGATGAAGCGATTGTGACATGGTGCGTGGGTCATTTGGTGACGATGAGCTATCCGGAGGTGTATGATGAGAAATTGAGACGCTGGAGCTTTGATACCATTCCTTTTATTCCGACGGAGTTTAAGTATGAGGTGATTGAGAACGCCAAGAAACAATATCGGATTGTCAGCGGTCTGCTAAACCGTGAGGATGTCTCCACTATCTATGTGTGTACCGACTCGGGACGTGAGGGTGAGTATATTTACCGTCTGGTGGAGCAGATGTCAGGTGTAAAGGGAAAGACCAGAAAGCGTGTGTGGATTGATTCCCAGACGGAGGAGGAGATTCTTCGCGGAATCAGAGAGGCCAAGGATTTGTCAGAGTATGATAATTTAAGCGATGCAGCCTATCTTCGCGCCAAGGAGGATTACCTCATGGGTATTAATTTCTCCAGAGTCCTGACCTTGAAGTACGGCAGAACCGTTAAGGATTACTTAAAGAGGGATCGGGCGGTCATTTCCGTCGGCAGAGTTATGACCTGTGTCCTGGGAATGATTGTGAACAGGGAAAGAGAAATCCGTTCCTTTGTGAAAACGCCGTTCTACCGTGTGCTGGGCAATTTTAAGCTGCAGGACAAAAGCTTTAGCGGTGAATGGAAGGCGGTGGAAGGTTCCCGTTATTTCGCATCTCCCCTTCTGTATAAGGAAAACGGATTTAAGGAGGAGAAGGACGCTGCACAGCTGATTTCGGAGCTGAATGCAGTGCCGGATGGAGAGGTCCTTGTAGAAAGCATAGAACACAAGAAGGAGAATAAGAATCCTCCCCTTCTCTACAACCTTGCGGAGCTGCAGAATGACTGCTCCAAGTATTTCAAAATCAGTCCGGATGAAACCCTGCGAATCATTCAGGAATTGTACGAAAAAAAGATGGTTACCTATCCCCGTACGGATGCCAGAGTGCTTTCTACGGCTGTAGCCAAGGAGATACATAAAAATATTGCCGGTCTTCGCAATTATCAGCAAGCAGGTAGTTTTGCTTCGGAGATTTTATCAAACGGAAGCTACAAAAATATAGCGAAGACAAGGTATGTCAACGACAAGCAGATTACAGACCATTATGCGATCATACCCACCGGGCAGGGATTAAATAATCTTGGGGGGCTCCCTCCTACCTCTGTCAGGGTATATGAGATTATCGTCAGAAGATTTTTAAGTATATTCTTTCCGCCTGCCGTTTATCAGAAATTCTCTCTCTGTATACGTGTCGGAGAAGAAAAGCTTTTCGCTAACTTCAAGGTACTGGCAGAGGAGGGCTATCTGAAGGTTGCCGCATTTTCCTTCAAGAAGGATAGCGCCGGTAAGAAGGACGAACAGACGGAAGGAGAAGAGGCGGAAGAAAAGTGTGATGCGGAATTTATGCAGCTGTTGCTTACCTTGAAGAAAGGTGCACAGATAGGTGTGGATTCCTACGAGATAAAGGAGGGAGAGACCTCCCCGCCCAAGCGCTACACCTCAGGAAGCATTATCCTGACCATGGAAAATGCCGGACAGTTTATCGAGGACGAGGAGCTGCGCGCCCAGATTAAGGGAAGCGGCATCGGTACCAGTGCCACCAGAGCGGAGATATTGAAGAAGCTTGTGAATATCGAGTATCTTGCCCTGAACAAGAAGACACAGGTGCTTACTCCTACCCTTATGGGAGAGATGATTTATGATGTAGTGAATCATTCCATCAGACCCTTGCTGGACCCTGCGCTTACTGCCAGCTGGGAAAAGGGCTTGACGCTGGTGGCGGACGGAAATATCCGCTCAGAGGAATATATGCAGAAGCTGGATGATTTTGTGTCCAGACGCACGAATATGGTGAAGCAGTTAAACAATCAGGGGATGCTGTGGCAGATGTTCCGTGCAGCAGAACAAAACTATAAAAAGTGATTGGGGGAAATGATATGTCTGATATTACAATCGAAGCATTATATGATCTACAGGAAACAATTGCAGCTGACCTCTTTGAAGGGGTTACCTATCCCTGGGAGGTATTGCCCAAAATCCATGATTTTATCCTTGCACTTGGTGAGAAGCTGGATTTAGAGAAATTTGAAAAAAGAGGAGAGGACATCTGGATTGCCAAGAGTGCGGAAGTAGCACCCACAGCGTGCTTAAACGGACCTTTAATCATTGATGAAGAGGCACAGGTGCGTCATTGTGCATTTGTGAGAGGTAACGCGATTGTCGGCAAAGGGGCTGTTGTGGGTAACTCTACAGAATTAAAAAATGTTGTTTTGTTCAATAAAGTACAGGTTCCCCATTATAATTATGTGGGTGACAGTGTGCTGGGGTATAAATCCCATATGGGTGCAGGCTCTATCACCTCCAATGTAAAAAGCGATAAAACGCCGGTGGTGGTAAAGGGACAGGATATCTGCATCGAAACAGGACTTAAGAAGATGGGTGCCATGCTCGGAGACGGAGTGGAGGTGGGATGCAACAGTGTGTTGAATCCCGGTACGGTGATTGGCAGAGAGTCCAATGTTTATCCTACGTCATGTGTTCGCGGAATCATCCCCGCAGGAAGTATTTATAAAGCACAGGACAATATTGTAAAAAAGTCGATATAAAATCACAAAATCTACTAGATTTTTTACTTTAAATGTGAGAGAATGTACAGGATGATTATGATATTATTTTATCAATAGTATCGTAAGTATAGATTTGAAAGGAGATTTCACATGATTTATTCAAGAGAAGTTGAAGAAATGTGTCCAGTAGCACAGGGCGTGTCTCACGGTTGTGCTCCTATCCCAGAAGAAGCAAAATGGGTTAAAGCAAAAGATGTTAAAGACATAAGCGGTTTAACACACGGTGTTGGCTGGTGTGCTCCTCAGCAGGGTGCATGTAAGCTGACTCTGAATGTCAAGGAAGGTATCATTCAGGAAGCATTGGTTGAGACTATCGGATGTTCCGGTATGACTCATTCCGCAGCTATGGCTGCTGAAATCTTACCCGGCAGAACCGTTATGGAAGCTTTGAATACAGACCTTGTTTGTGATGCTATCAACACTGCAATGAGAGAACTGTTCTTACAGATTGTTTACGGTCGTACACAGAGTGCTTTCTCTGAGGATGGTCTGCCTGTAGGTGCAGGTCTGGAAGACCTTGGTAAGGGCTTGAGAAGCCAGGTTGGTACTATGTATGGTACCTTGGCAAAGGGTCCCCGTTACCTTGAAATGGCTGAGGGTTATGTAACCGGTATCGCTCTTGATGCTGATGACCAGATTATCGGCTATCAGTTTGTGAGCCTCGGTAAGATGACTGACTTCATCAAAAAAGGTGATGATCCTAACACTGCTTGGGAGAAAGCAAAAGGTCAGTATGGCCGTGTGGCAGATGCAGTTAAGATTATCGATCCCAGACAAGAGTAAGATAGGAGGACAATTAAGATGGCATTATTTGAATCATATGAAAGACGAATTGACAAAATCAATTCCGTATTAAACAGCTATGGTATCTCTTCTATCGAAGAGGCAGAGAAGATTACCAAAGACGCCGGACTTGATGTTTACAACCAGATTAAAGGCATCCAGCCTATCTGTTTTGAGAATGCTTGCTGGGCTTACATCGTAGGTGCTGCAATTGCAATTAAGAAAGACTGCAGAAGAGCAGCAGATGCTGCAGCTGCAATCGGTGAAGGTCTTCAGGCTTTCTGTATCCCCGGTTCCGTTGCTGATACCCGTAAGGTAGGCTTGGGACATGGTAACCTTGGTAAAATGCTTCTCGAGGAAGAGACAGAGTGCTTCTGTTTCTTAGCAGGACATGAGTCCTTTGCAGCTGCTGAAGGTGCTATCGGTATTGCTGAGAAGGCTAACAAGGTTAGAAAGAAACCTCTGCGTGTTATCCTGAACGGTCTTGGTAAAGATGCAGCTCAGATTATTTCCCGTATCAATGGTTTCACCTTCGTTGAGACTGAGTATGACCCTTATACAAACACTGTTAAGGAAGTATTCCGTAAATCATATTCCGAAGGTCTTCGTGCAAAGGTTAATTGCTACGGCGCAAATGACGTATGTGAAGGTGTAGCTATCATGCACAAGGAAGGTGTAGATGTTTCCATTACAGGTAACTCTACCAACCCCACCAGATTCCAGCATCCTGTTGCAGGTACCTACAAGAAAGAGTGCCTTGAGCAGGGTA
>CAZPRB010000056.1:0-13328 GCA_964588645.1 uncultured Acetatifactor sp.
TTCTCACGCTCTATGATTCCATACTTAGCTTTAACCTGTGCAATATACAGATTAGACACCTTCATCCCATCATAATGCTCTGCCACGTATTTTTTAATCTCCTCGTATGTAGCCTTACTCTCTGCAGATGTCAAATCTAACTCATCCATATCCAGTCTCACATTCACATGATGCTTCGCTTCATGAAGTTTGGACAATAAACATACCGTCTCAACGTTTGCTGTCCAGGGGAACTGGTCCACTGTGACCGCCTTCTCCACCACATATCCGTTTGCCAGAAAGACTTCCAAATCACGCACCAGGCTGGTCGGCTTACAGGATATGTAGACAATCCGTTCCACGCCGTAGGATATTATCTTCGGAAGTGCCTTGGGATGGATACCGTCTCTGGGCGGGTCCAGAATAATCATATCCGGCTTCTCTTCCACCTCATCCAGCACCTTAAGCACATCTCCGGCAATAAACTCACAATTGTCAAGTCCGTTGTCCGCTGCATTGCGCTTTGCAGCCTCCACTGCTTCTTCCACAATCTCCACACCGATGACCTTGCCTGCAACCGGAGCCATCAGCTGCGCGATGGTTCCCGTACCGCTGTACAAATCAAACACGGTCTTATCCTCGCCGCCCAAGTCTCCTACATACTCCCTTGCGGTCTGATACAGTACCTCCGCACTATAGGAATTGGTCTGGAAGAACGAAAAGGTTGAAATCTTAAATTTCAGTCCCAACAGTTCCTCATAGAAATATTCCTTTCCGTAAAGCACCTCCGTCCGGTCACTTTTGACTACATCCGCGATGGAATCGTTAGTAATGTGCAGGATACCTGCAAAAGTACCCTTGAGGCTGCCGTTTTCCTTCAGCGCAAGCAGACAGTCCTTAAAGCCGTCCACCAGCTTCTTTATCTCTTGTTCGTCCGCATCCGCCTTCGTCTTCCAAGGGTTCTGGGATGTGGTCACCAACGCCACAAGAATCTCTCCCGTTCCGGAAGCCTTGCGCACCAGCAGATGACGCAGAAATCCCGTATGCTGCAATCTGTGGAAAAAGCACACTTCCCTCTCTGCGAAATAATGTAATACTGTCCTTAACAGTAACCGATAGTCCTCATCCACAATCTCACAATCATCCACAGTCACCAGATCATAGAAGCTTCCCCTCTTGTGCATACCAAGCGCAAGGGGACCATCCTTATATTCATCTCCAAAGGAGAATTCCATCTTATTCCGATATTCATATTCCTTCGGACTGCCTTTGATTCCTTCCCACACATAGGGCTTCTCCTGATGACACAATACCTGATCCAGCAGACGTTTCACTTGGCTTTCCTTAACGCGTAGCTGCTCCTCATAAGGCAGTGACAGATAGGTACATCCTCCACATACGCCAAAATGGGAACACGTCCGGCCACACTCAAGAGGTGACTTTTCAATCACCTCCAACAATCGGCCTTCCGCCTTCCCTTTTCGTACCTTATGAATGCCAAGCTTGATTTTCTGTCCGGGCAGGCCGTTCTTCACGATAACGATATCATCCCCCACACGGACAATACCTTTGTTGGGGAAATCCACCCTCTCTACAATGCCTTCATATACCTGTCCTTTTTTCATAAAATCCTCACCTATTTATGAAACCTGCCGTTTCCCATCAACGTACAGGTTTCTTCTCATTATAATAATTCGCTCTCATCCTCGTAGAAGTCATCATCATCTTCTTCCTCGTCCAGGAAGTCATCATCAAAATCATCTTCAAAATCTTCCAGATAATCAGGAGCAAAATGACGGTATAGCACATATGCTATCCCTGCGATTGCCGCTACCACACCGATAATTGCAAGCACCCACAAAAGAACATTGTTTTTCTTCTCTTCCTTTTTACCCAATAACTCATTCAATTTTGCCATATCCATGATGTTTTCTAACTTGCTCATAAGAATACCTTCCTTTCCTTCCGGCCATTCTGAATATCACTTATAGAATATCACATTCTCTCATAAATTACTACATTCTTTTCAATTTTGCAAAGGACGCATACATGATTTTCTGTCCTGCCTTGTCAAAATCCACCGTCACCTTGTAGTCTCTGGGTTCTTTGGAAAGGTTCAATACCGTTCCCTCACCATATTTAATATGCTTCACACGGTCACCCACAGCATAATCCAAATTTACATTTCCTCCGGACGGTGCTCCCTTGGAGATACCGGCAAGCTCATTTAAGCTGCCGATGTCTTTGGCAATAAAGGGCTTGTCCGCCTTTGCCGTCACCCTGGGACGCAAGATAGCCTTAGGTCTGGGATCAAAGGCTTCACTGTGTCCGCCTGCAGACACACTGTCCAAAAATTCTTCCACCGTGCGTCTCCCCGACTTGGGTAGCGTATTATCAAGAAGTGCCTGCGGAATCTCCCGCACGAAACGGCTGGGGGGATTGTACTGGGTCTCCCCTCTGGTCATACGCATTTTGGCACAGGTCAGCGTCAAATCCTCCTTCGCCCGGGTAATTCCCACATAAGCAAGACGCCTCTCTTCCTCAATTTCCGCAGGGTCATCTGCTACAATCGTCATATAACCGGGGAACAGACCATCTTCCATTCCTGCCAGATACACATTTGAAAACTCCAGACCTTTGGCACTGTGGAGCGTCATCAACAGCACTCTGTTGTCTCCATCCTCCACATTGTCAATGTCCGCCACCAGTGCAATCTCCTCTAGAAATTCCGAGAGTGTAGGCTCATCATGGCTCTCCTCGAAGCTCACAGCCTTGGTAATCAATTCATCCACATTGGCAAGCCTGTCCTCTGCCGACTCGTCGTCCTGGTCGCGGAGATATTCCGCGTAATTGGTACGATCCAGTATCGCCTTTATCAAATCAGGAATGGTATATGCCTCAAGTCCGCTTCGGAAGACCTGAATCATGTTTACAAAGCCGTTTACCTTGGAGGCAGCCTTTCCCAGACTCATAATCTCATCCGCCCGGCACATGGCATCATACAGACTGATATCACGCATCTGTGCATAATCGGCAAGCTTCTCTACAGTAGTAGCTCCAATGCTTCTCTTGGGCACATTGACAATTCTCCGCACCGCCACTTCATCTCTGCCGTTGTCAATGGTTTTCAGATATGCCAGAATATCTTTGATTTCAGCTCTGGAATAAAAGTTTGTACCTCCCACCACATTATAGGGGATTCCGTCCACCACCATGCGTTCTTCCAAGAGTCTGGCCTGCGCGTTGGTACGATAGAGCACAGCGCAATCGCCGTAGTCAGCTCCCTCTCTTACCTTCCGTCTGATATCATCCGCAATGTATTCCGCCTCCTCGTAGGCGTTATCAAACTGTCTGAAATGAATCCTGCTGCCGGCTCCCTGCGCCGTCCACAGGGATTTGTCCTTACGGCCCACATTATTCCGAATCACTGCATTCGCCGCATCCAGAATACTCTGGGTAGAACGGTAATTCTGCTCCAGCTTAATCACTCTTGCATCAGAATACACCTGCTCAAAATCCAGAATATTACGGATATTCGCTCCGCGGAACTTGTATATGGACTGGTCATCATCACCCACCACACATAAGTTCCGGTATTTGTCTGCCAGCAGTCTGATTAACTCGAACTGTGCTGTATTGGTATCCTGATACTCATCCACCATAATGTAGCGGAATCTTTCCTGATATTGATTCAGCACCTCCGGACAGCTCTTCAAAAGCTCCACCGTCTTCACAATAATATCATCAAAATCCAGTGCATTACTCTTGCGGAGCGTCTCCTGATATTCCCTGTATACCCTTGCAATGATTGTCTTATTATAATCTCCCATTGCCCTAAGTTCATACTCCTGCGGGCTAATCAGTTCATCCTTCGCAGAAGAAATGGCATTCATCAGGGAACGCTCCTTATGTACCTTTGTGTCAATATTCAGTCGCTTACAGACACCTTTCATCACCGATTTTTGGTCATCGGTATCGTAGATGGTAAAATTATTATCAAATCCCAATCTGTCAATATATCTGCGCAGAATCCTCATGCAGGTCGCATGAAAGGTGGCTACCCATACCTGTTCTGCTCCGAAGCCGGCAATGCGGTCCACGCGCTCTCTCATCTCCCCTGCCGCCTTGTTGGTGAAGGTGATGGCAAGAATATTCCAAGGATTGACTCCTATCTCATCAATCAGGTATGCAATTCTGTGGGTTAGCACACGGGTCTTACCGGAGCCCGCTCCCGCTAAAAGCAAAAGCGGACCCTCCGTGTGAAGTACTGCCTCTTTCTGTTCTGCATTTAAGGTATCATATATACTCATAAATATCCTCGTTTCTGTATCTTATGGTCGCGTCCTTTCATTTTATCAGACTTTCCCTCTTCCCTCAATATTTTTTACAAATATTCTCGTTCCCAATATTTTTTCCTACAAGGATTATTTAATAGCCGCCTCAGCAAATTCAGTCGTTACCAGAGTATCGTAGGGCACTCTCTTATCCAGCACCTTGGATTCTTCCAGAATATTCTGAAGCAAAGTGAAGGCTTCCTCCTCAAAAATCAGATTTTCCTTCCAAGTATCCTGTGAGTGATATCTTTCCACAATCAAGGTCAGGGTCTCTGCATCCGTCTCCGCAAACTGGGGGGCAATCACCTGTGCAATCTCTGCAGAAGTGTGAGACTGCACATACTCCATTCCCTTTTGCAGGGCATTGGTAAACGCCTGCACCGTCTCGGGATTCTTCTCAATATAGCTCTTCTTTGCCGAGAACGAGGTATAGGGCACATATCCGGATTCCTCTCCCAGAGATGCCACCACATAGCCGTCCCCCTTCTGCTCCAGCGCCGTGGCATGAGGCTCAAACTCTACCGTGAAATCCCCCTGTCCGCCGGAAAAGGCTGCTGCCGTGGAACCGAAATCAATGCTCTGGTCAATCTCCACCTCTGTCACCGGGTCAATCTTATTTTTTTCAAGAATATATTCAAAAACCATCTCCGGCATACCACCGGCTCTTCCTCCCAGAACCTTCTTTCCCTTCAGCATATCCCAGGTAAAATCCTCTATAGGCCTTCTGGATACCAGGAAGTTACCTGCCCGCTGCGTCAGTTGTGCAAAATTCACAACATAATCCTGAGTCCCTCCTGCATAGGTATATACAGTGCTCTCACATCCCATGAAACCGATATCCGCCTCATCCGTTAGCACAGCCGTCATTGTCTTATCCGCCCCAAATCCGGTAACCAGATTCAAATCAATTCCCTCTTCCTCAAAATATCCTTCCTCAATCGCCACATACAAAGGCGCATAGAAGACGGAATGTGCCACCTCATTCAACACCACCTTGGTTCCTTCTCCGGATGCAGCTCCTGTTTTCTCCGTACTGCAAGCGGTCACACCTGACAACAGCATTCCTGTGCAAAGCAGAGTTGCACCTATCCTCTTAAAACACCACTTCTTCATAAAATCATCCTCCGATATAAATAATTACAGCTGTGTAAGTAGATTCTCACACAGCTGCTGATGCTTCTATATTATGTTGTTTCCGGTCGGGGGTGCTTATCCTTTCCGCTCTTTTTGTCGGAGGCACTAACCTGGTCCTTTGCTAACTCATCCACCATCTTTTCTATCAAAAGCTTCTTCACATACACATCGAAGCTGAGCTTACAGATGAAAGAAAATCTTCTCAAAAATTCCCGGCTCTCCTCCGGAGCCTGCTCAAACATCTTTCCGCTCTCCTCGAATTCCTGTCTGACATCCTCCTTCAGCCGTTTCACCAGTTCCTTTTCCATTCCGAATACTTCCTCATAGACACTTTCCAGATTGAAATCCTTGCCGTTTTGGAAGAACTGCTCCGTAATCGGTCGCAACAATGTCTGTATGTCATTGATGGAAAGAAAGCTCTTATAATAATATATAAAAACAAGTAACAGTACATGCTCCTTGGAGTATTTCTTCTTGATGGGAGGCGGCAGCAAGTCGTTCTTGGCATAATTATTAATCATCGTCTTGGTCAGAATCTTGTCCTCATCAGGATAACGCGCCGCCGAGCGCAGCTTACTGTCCATAAAGGTGGTCACCTGATCCATATACAAATCAATATTCGGAATGTCCTCCGGCATCACATATTCTATCCGGTCAAAGCTGTCCAATATACTGTTCAATAAATCTTCCGTATTAATAGTCATTTTCCAAAATCTCCTCACGAAATCGCACAACTATAATTATTATATAGTATTCAAAACTACATGACAACCTTTTCTTTGAAAAAAAGATATGAAAAAGACTTCTCAAATGCTTTACTTTACAACTTTAATATGTTAAAATACAAATAATTAAGTCTGTAAAGTTTTAAAGTGTAAAAGTAAATTGCGAGGTATTTCAAATCATGAATAAAAAAATTAAAACGGAGGCTGTCGATTTTTTATTTGATGCAATCCTAAGCCTTGAGAACAGAGAAGAATGCTACAGTTTTTTCGAAGACTTATGTACAGTCAACGAACTACTGTCCTTATCACAACGTTTTGAGGTTGCCGCAATGCTGAAGGAGCATAAAACTTATTTGGAGATTGCCGAGAAGACCGGCGCCTCCACCGCTACCATCAGCCGAGTAAACCGTTCTCTCAATTACGGAAACGATGGATATTCCCTGGTTTTCAACCGAATCGAAAAATAATACGGTATTACAAAACACCGGAATGTCCATTCCGGTGTTTTTATTATCTCAAGTCATACATTATCCCGAGTCATACATTATCTCAGAGCCTACATTATGCCTCTGTCGTATTCTCCGCAGATACCGCTTCCTGTTCTGTCGCCTCGTCCTTTGCTTCTCTCTTTGCCTCTTCCTCCACCTCTTTCAATGCCTCAGCTATAGCTGCCTTAGCGGATTTTCTTCCGGCGCGGGCAGCCTTTGCAGCCCTACTCTTTGCCTTCTTATCCGGAGCCACCTGATTCATATCGCATTTTCCCTGGAAGATAGCCTTCTCATCAATCACAATAACTGCGGTGGTAATATCTCCCAATACCTTTGCGGTAGCAGTCAACTCTGTCTTCTCGGGAGCATTCACATCGCCCAATACCTCGCCGCCGATTACCACTGCTTTAGCTGTTACATTTCCGTTTACGCTACCCATGGAACCTACTATCAGCACTCCTGTCACTGTGACGTTGCCATTCACCTTGCCGTCAATTCTTGCTGAACCCTCCACCGAAAAATCTCCTGCCAGCTCAGAGCCTTTTCCGATTAGGGTACTGATTTGTACCTGTTTCTCCTTATTACCCAACTTTTTTTCCTCCTATGCCACTATTAAATCCGTGTTTCTCTCATTATCCGCTGATTGCCAGCAGCTCAATGGGATTAATGTAAACATTATCCCTCATCATCTGATAGCCCAGCTGCTTACTATCCTTATCAATCAAAAATAATGTAGTACCCTGTACCACCTTATCACCTTGCTTGACAGTAACGATACCCTTGTTCCGATAAATGGTGATATAACCATTTCCATGATCAATCCACACATTATGACCATACTCACTGTCATCATTGACATTCATTACGGTTCCGCTCGCAGTAGCCACAACCATAAGGCCCTCCGAGGCGGTAAACACACACATGGGATCACCCTCCGTTGCCTCCTGCATGGATGCAGAACCGGTCAGCGGAAACTCTGTAGGCATACTCTGTGCATCCAGAACCGCCTTTAGCTCATTTTCGCTTTCTACCTTCCGGTTTACTGTTTCACTCAGAATCAACACCTGATCGTTCAAACCATCAATTTCACTGAGAAGCGCTGCATTTTCGTCAATCAGCTCCTGCTTCTCATCCTTCAGCTTCGCCATAGCCTCCTGCTGCTCGTCGTCCCTTTGCCTGACTACTTCCCACAATTGCTCTTCATAAAGAAAGTAGCCTATGCCTGCTCCGACGACAACGCATATGATGCATATTAACACCTGCAGCATCCATGGTCTGATACGAAACTGTTTCACATTTGCATCTACTGCATCGGATGTAACAATCACAACGTGATTCATCTTACGTTTATGTTTCTTGCATTGCATAAAAGTCACCTCCGGTAAACCATATCATTTTACCACAGGTGACTTTAGACAGCAACGACATCTTAACATTTTTGTAACATTTTCCCAATTATTTCTCAATATACGATAAAACAAACAGGGCAATTCACCCTGTTTTTTAGTGATTATTACCAAGTGCTTTGACATCCTCCCACTTTAATTTTCCGCCGAAAAGATCCAATGCACTTCCTATCGTAAAATTCAAATGGTGCTGTCCCAAATCCCGAATCAGCTGCAAATCCTCATAGCTGTGGATTCCGCCGGCATATGTGACCGGAAGGCGGTTCCATTTGCCGAGGAGAGTGACCAACTCTTTCTCGATACCGTTGGACTTTCCCTCCACATCCACAGCATGAATCAGAAATTCGTCACAATATCCGGCAAGACGGTCAAGCAATTCGAAATTCACAACCTCCTGCGTTACCTTCTGCCAACGGTCAGTCACCACCAGATACTCTTCTCCCGCTTTTTTACAGCTTACATCCAGAACTAACTGCTTCTTTCCCACGGTATCCGCCAGCTTTTCCAATCTGTCATAATGAATTCTGCCATCCTGAAACACATAGGAGGTTACTATGACATGAGACGCTCCCGCCCTCAGGAACTCACCGGCATTCTCAGGAGTGATGCCTCCCCCTACCTGCAGACCTCCCGGATATGTGCGCAACGCCATCAGAGCCTGTTCCTTCGTCTCCTGATAAAACTCACTGTCCGCAGCATTCAACAGAATAATATGACCTCCCTTAATACCCGCTTCCCGATAGAGTCCGGCATAAAATGCTGCATCCTGTGTGGCTACGAAATTCTCCTTCGCCTGATTCCCCCCATCCTTCAGAGTTCCTCCCACAATTTGTTTTACTTTTCCGTTATGAATATCAATACATGGTCTGAATTCCATCATGAAGTAACCTCATTTTCTTCCGCTGTTTATCAAGTAGATTGTACTACACAGCAAAACATTTTGCCATATTTTTGTTGAAACTTCTTATCTGTATGTATAAATCCCAAAAGGCTGAACATAATATTGACAAGCCCGCTAGATTTGCTTTGCACGATATAGAGGGACACTATCATTATTCTCAGAATGGAGGACATTATGAAAGAATGTAAACAAAACAACACACCAAGGAAAATAAAACGATTCAAGAAAGCTCTGGTTATCAGTCTGGCACTTGCATACATGTGCATTGCAACCGCTTGCAACAGAGGCAACAATAATGACACCAATTCCGGCAGCATGGCCGGAACTGATGCCCCGACACAGAACGAAAACAACACCGGCGTCGACGATAACAATGCCGTTACAGACGAAAATAATGCCGGAACAGGCAGCGGTTCTGTACTGGACGAGGCCGGAAATGCCATAGGGAATGTTGTTGATGATGTGGCCGACGGTGTTTCTGATGTCACCAATGATTTGGTCGGTAACGAGGATAACAACACCAACAATTCCGCTGTGGTGCAGTAAACATTTCCTATTATATTAAATATAAAAATGCTTATGAATGTCCCCACTCATAAGCATTTTCTTTCTGTTGCTCTTATCCGATTACATCCTGCATATTGTACATGCCGGCATCCTTCCCTGCGAGGAATTTTGCAGCCTGCACAGCGCCTTTCCCAAATACCGCCTTAGAATATGCAGTATGTGAAAACGTAATCACTTCATCAGGTCCGGCAAAAATCACATCATGGTCACCAACAATAGTGCCTCCGCGCACTGCACTGATGCCAATTTCCTTCTGCGGTCTCTTTTCCCTCCGGCTGCTTCTGTCATACACATACTCGTACTCATTGTTGAATTCTTCATTAATAGAATCTGCTAAAGCCAGTGCTGTTCCGCTGGGTGCATCCACCTTCAGATTGTGATGTTTCTCCACAATTTCCATATCAAAGCCTGCCGGGGCAAGCACTCCTGCCGCCTCCTTCAACAGCTTCAGCAATAAATTGATGCCCAGAGACATATTGGCGGATTTCAGAATCGCAATACGCTTTGATGCCTCCTTCACCTTTTCCAGCTGTTCTTCACTCAGACCGGTTGTGCAAAGCACACAGGGAAGCTTATGCTCCACACAGTAATCCAACATTTTATCCACGGCAGCCGTCACAGAAAAATCAATCAGGCAATCCGCCTTCACATCACAGTCGGCAATGTCCCTGAAAACAGGGTATGAATTATGACCGTCATCCCTGGCGTCAATTCCTGCCACCATTTCCACATCCGGGTCTGCAGCGATTAAATCACTGATAATCTGCCCCATTTTACCGTTACAACCATGCATGATAACTCTAATCATTTTACTTCACTCCAAATTATAAAATTCCGTATTCTTTCATCGCCTTCTCTAGTCTGGCTGCATTCTTCTCTTCCATCTCGCTCAAGGGCATTCTGAGTGTCCCCTCACACATTCCCATCAGATTCACTGCCTTCTTGACAGGAATGGGATTTACCTCGCAGAATAATGCATTGCATAATTCCAGTGCTTCCAACTGCATTTTACGGCTTCCTTCCACATCTCCGTCAAAGAATTTCTGACAGATATCATGGGTCTGTCTCGGTGCCACATTAGAGAGAACCGAGATAACACCGATTCCGCCCAAAGCCATAATCGGTACAATCTGATCGTCATTTCCGGAATAAATATCCACCTGTCCGTCTGAGATTGCAGCCAAATGTGCAATCTGGCTGATATTTCCGCTTGCTTCTTTTACACCTACAATATTCTTCACATCCTTGCAGAGTCTCACGATGGTCTCGGGAAGGATATTGCAGCCGGTACGGCTGGGAACATTATAAAGAAGAATTGGAAGCTCCACGGATTCTGCAATGGCTTTAAAATGTGCATACAGACCATTCTGAGTAGCCTTATTATAATAGGGACTCACTACCAAAAGTCCGTCCACACCATACTTCTGAGCCTCAGTGGAAAGATAGATCGCCGTCTCGGTACAATTAGAGCCGGTACCGGCAATCACAGGGATTCTTCCTGCCACTACCTCCACACAACACTTGATAACATCCAAATGTTCCTCATGTGTAAGTGTGGATGCCTCGCCCGTGGTTCCGCATACAATAATGGAATCCGTTCCGTTAGCAATCTGGAACTCAACCAAATCCTTAAAACGTTCATAATCCACTTCTCCGTTTGCCTTCATCGGAGTGATAATTGCTACACCTGCACCTTTAAAAATTGCCATTTTTCCTCCATTCTGCCCACACAACGTCAGGCTGCTTACAAATTATTTGTCCATAAGAAGATTGACTCTCCCAGCCTCTCTTGGCATTAGAAACGCCGGCACTTGACAGCGCCGGCGGATGATATACGAAAGATATCCTCTTGATAGCGCCCCATCTATTCTAATCGAACAGTTCTCCATCCGACTATTGCCTATGTCCTTTCAAACATATAGCACAGATGACAGTCATACGACTCTTAACCGTATGCCCAAGATTCAACGCACAGGGCGTCTCCTCTTTCGGCGTCTTCCCCTTTCTTCTCCCTTCCACTGTGCCTGCCACATCCGGAAAAATACTCTTGAAATACGCAACCTCTATCTTCTTATTTACCTGTATGATAGCATCTTCTCTCTATGCTGTCAACGGCTTTATTCCCAAACCTTAAATTTAAGCGTTTCTATCTTGGAGACCTCATCAGACAATACACAAATATCATCACTCAGCGCAATTCCCGTGAGAATAATATCCGTCTCCTCCCTGCACTCCAAAATAGTCTTGAGTTCCTCCACTGTGATAATCCCCTTCTCCACCAGTCCGAGAAACTCGTCCAGAATCAATAAATCACATTCCCCGGTGCACAGCACTTTTTTTGCAAAATTAATTCCGTTTTTGATATTCATGGTCTCCTCCGGAATCTTATCCTCCGGAAGCTTCTCGAAATTCTCATCAGATTTTTCAAAATGGAATATCTTAATCTCCGGTTCCATCTTCCGAATGAAATCCGAATCTCCCAGACCTTTACCCTTCAAAAACTGAATAATCACCACATGCTTTCCTTCACTTGCCGCCTGAACCGCTCTTCCGATAGCCGCCGGTGATTTTCCCCGACCATCTCCTGCATAAATATGAATCAGACCCTTAGCCATATGACACCTCATTGTTTTGAAAATGTTTTGTAAAAGGTCAAAGTGCTCCACACACAACACACCCTGTCCCACATTATTGAGTTAATATATCACATTCCTCTGATTTTTGCAACCGATACACATACCGGCCGGGGTGTCTATCCCTCACACTTACACAAGCTCTGCCAAAATCTCCAGCTTGCTGACGGATACCTCAAAGGCTACTCTTCTCTCTACATTCTCTTCATCCAATTTCTTCATATATTCACGGCTCTGAATTCTTCCCCATACCGCACAGCGTTCTCCTACCTTGAAGCTGCCGGCATATCTGGCATTTCTTCCCCAGCAGATGCAAGGTATGTAATCAGATTTTCCATAAGGACGGTTAACCGCCAGAAGCACATCTGCAATCTCTCTGCCCAGAGGCGTCTTTCTATAGATAGGCTCCTTACAAATGTAACCATCCAAATAAATCAGGTTTGTCTTGGAACTCTCCTCCATCTGCTCCAGGAATTCAACCTCTCTGGCAAACACCGACAAAACCAGCCTGTTTTTGCGCTCCTCATGCCGATTATAGGAGCGGAACTGTCCATTCACACTGATGAGCATACCGCGATAGTCTGCAGACACATCCAGCAACCGCTCGGATACCATCACGGGAATGATATCATAGCATTCACTGAGACGTTGTACCTGCACATCCACCATATAGAAGCCTTCCCCGAAAATTTCATGACTAAAGGAAAAATCACTTACGATTTCTCCCATCACCGTCACCTGATTGTTTTCAATTACCTTATCCGTCATTTTTGTTCTCCCTTCTTACACTTTAAGACTTTTTCCGGTAATATGATACCTGTAATACATTTTATTTATACTATCATTTTCTCCAAAAAAGTACTTAAAAGCATCGCACATATCGCCAATCTACACGCATTTCTGCATTAATATACGGTTTCTCCACAGCTCCTGCGTCAAAAAAAATTGCTCAAAGCCCCATTTTTCTTGCACCTGCAGATAATAAGTGCTATACTGTAACAGTTTGAAAATTGGTTAAAAAGGAATGACAAAACAACAGATAATTTGACAGGAATTGCGAAATAGCTTTTTTCGACAATACCTGACCGGAAAGGCAAGGAGTTATATGAAGCAAAAAAGAGAAGATGTAAGAAACGTTGCAATCATTGCTCACGTAGACCA
>CAZPRB010000057.1:0-13201 GCA_964588645.1 uncultured Acetatifactor sp.
ATTGAAAGTGATATTGCTGCACTGGAAGAAAAAATAGAAAAGTTGGAAAGTGAAATGGCTGCAGTATCAACAGACTTTGTAAAATTGAATCAGATAATGGCTGACAAAGAAGCGGCAGAGAGTATGCTGGAAGAGAAGATGGATAGGTGGATGTACTTAGAAGAATTAGCCGCAAGAATTGCAGAGCAGTAGATGAATGGGCTCCTAACTGAGATAAAATTGAAATCAGAATGCAATAGTGGGGAACAATAACCGAAATATGAACAAAAATATCCGAAAAGGTTACATGGGATTTTGAACAGGATTGTAGTTTAATAAAGATGCAATAGTTGTTCCTAATGTTAATTGTTTATATTGTCTAACAGGATGCGGTTCCGGGATGTGAGTTCCGGAACCGCATTCATGTGTGTTGAAAACATTTGCACTCTGAGCCTTTTTTATATAGACTTTTATAGAATTCTTTCATTGAAAAATCGAAGGATTTTCCGTATAATGATATCTCAGTGAGACTACCAAAAGCTAAAGTGAGGACCGGAAATGAAAAACAAGCGATTATTTATAACGTTGACCATACTTGCACTGTTGGTGGCGATTGCTCTTCCCTGCGCGGGTGCAGCGGCAAGCACACCTGTCAAGACTGTGGATGTCATGTTCCTTCATGATACGCATTCCCATTTGCAGGAGTTTGCCACGGTGGAGAACGGACAGTCCAATGTGCTGGGAGGCTTTGCAAGGATTAAGACTCTGATTAACGAGCAGAAGGAAAAGAATCCTGAGACCCTGCTTTTAGATGCAGGAGATTTCTCCATGGGAACCCTGATTCAGGTAGTATTTGAAGAGGAGGCTTCCGAAATCAGAATGCTTGGCGAATTGGGCTTTGATGCTACCACGCTGGGCAACCATGAATTCGATTACAAAGCCAAGGGGCTTGCCAATATGATGAACAGCGCGGTGGCAAGCGGAGATGCGCTGCCGGCTATCGTGGTCTGCAATGTGGATTGGGAAGCTATGGAGGCAGCAGGTCTGACGCAGGATCAGCAATTGCTGCAGGCAGCCTTTGAAAACTATGGTGTGAAAAAGTATATTGTGGTGGAGAAGGACGGTGTACAAATCGCAATCACAGGCGTGTTCGGTGAGGATAGCCTGGAGTGTACGCCGGGGTGTCCTCTCGCCTTCAAAAATCCGGTGGATGCAGTGAAGGAAACGGTTTCAGAGATTCGTCAAAAGGAAGCGGTGGATATGATTGTCTGCGTATCTCACAGCGGGACCTGGGAGGACGAGGCGAAATCCGAGGACGAGCTCCTGGCAAAAAGTGTTCCGGAATTGGATTTGATTATCAGCGGACATACGCACACAAAATTGGAGGAGCCCATTGTTCATGGGGATACCTATATTGTATCAGCGGCGGAATACGGTAAATATCTGGGCAATCTGTCCATGACACAGAAGAGTGACGGCAGATGGGAACCGGCCTCCTACGAATTAATAACAGTGGATTCTGCAATTACTCCTGATAAGGCTACGCAGGAAAAGGCAGATGCTCTGATGTCCGCGGTGGACAGCAAGTATTTGGAGCAGTTCGGATATACCAGAGCTCAGGTGCTGTGTACCAATGAAATTGATTTTGCAAGCAGTGCGGATACGGCGAGCCTGCATACGGAAATCAATCTGGGAAGTATGATGGCAGATGCCTATACCTATGCGGTGGAAAATCTGTCCCGGACGGATGAGCATCCTGTGGATGTGGCGGTGGTGCCGTCCGGCACAATACGGGATACCTATGCAAAGGGAAATGTCACAGTAGAAAATGTATTCAATTCCTTTTCTCTTGGCATCGGTGAGGACGGCATTCCCGGCTATCCGCTGATTAGTGTGTATCTGACAGGAAAGGAACTCAGGACAGCGGCGGAGATTGATGCCAGCATTTCGGATATCATGACCTATGCCAGATTGTACACTGACGGATTGTGCTGGAGCTACAATCCCCATCGAATGATATTGAATAAGACCACTGATGTTTACTTGTGCAACAGTGAGGAAGAAAGAGTGGAGCTGGAGGACCATAAGCTCTACCGCGTAGTGACGGATTTCTACACCTCGCAGATGCTGGGAAGTGTGACAGACCTCTCCTATGGCTTGCTGTCCATTGTGCCCAAAAATGCGGACGGAACTCCTATCACAGATTATACGGATGCAGTTATCATGACGGGAGAACAGGAGTTGAAGGCATGGGCTGCCATTGCAGCTTATATGGATTCCTTTGAGGATACGGATGGGGACGGCATTGGAAATGTGCCCGCTAAGTACGCCGGTCCGGAGGGCAGAAAAGTGGTGGAGGACAGCGGAAACCTCTTTGATTTATTGAAGAATCCCAACAAATTCTTCTTTATCATTGTCGGTGCTGCGCTGGTGTTGTTAGCGGTTCTTGTTTTGCTCCTCAGATTGGCTTGGAAGCTCCTGCGCAGATTCCCTTTGGAGAAATTCAAAAAGCTGTTTCAGGCTACGGATATGACAGTGGGAGAGCCCTGGAAGCAGATTGTAATTTTCACGATTCCTATGCTTCTCGGTAATATTGCACAACAGCTGTACAATACCGTGGACAGTATTGTGGTAGGTAAATATGTGGGTGATAATGCCTTGGCTGCAGTGGGAAGTGCGGGTCCTATTATGAACCTCTTATTGGTTCTTTTTATGGGAATCAGTATGGGTGCCAGCATCATGGTGGCCCAATACTTCGGTGCGAAGCAAAGGGAGGAGCTCTCCCATACCATCGGAAATTGTATCTCCCTGACTGCAATTGCCGTCATTATTATCATGATAGTATCTGTGATAGTGGTACGTCCCCTATTGATTTTGCTGGATACACCGGACAGCATTCTGGATTGGTGTACCTCCTATCTGATGATTATGTTTCTGGGTTCGGTGGGAACGGCTTATTACAATATATTGAGCGGCGTATTGAGAGGCCTTGGAGATGCCTTCTCGGCATTGATTTATCTATTGGTGGCTACGGTCATTAATATTGTATTGGATGTTTATTTTGTGGCCGGTCTTGGCATGGGTGTCAGTGGTGTGGCATTGGCTACCGTGATTGCACAGGCGGTTTCGGCATTGCTCTGCTTCCTGCGATTGACTAAATTAACTGCCATTTTTGATTTAAAGCTCAAGTATATGAAAATCAATGGGAAATATTCGGGAAATATGATTAAGCTGGGACTTCCCTCCGGTTTGACTCAGGCAATCTTTTCTACTGCCATGATTATTGTTCAGTCTCTCACAAACAGCTTCGGAGAGGTGTTTATTGCTGCCAATGTAATTGTTATGCGCGTGGATGGTTTTGCCATGCTTCCCAATTTCTCCTTCGGAACAGCTATGACCACCTATGCGGGACAGAATGTAGGCGCGAAGAAATTTGAACGTGTGACCAAGGGCGCCAAGCAGGGCACCCTGCTGGCGATGCTGATATCTGCTGTGTTGACGGGAATGATATTGCTGTTCGGAAGACAACTGATGGGAATCTTTACGGAAACCGCTGAGCTTGTGGAGCTGAGCAGACGCATGATGGGAATTATTGCAGTGGGCTATATTGCCATGGCGGTGACGCAGAGTCTTTCGGGCGTAATGCGGGGAGCAGGGGATACCATGACCCCCATGTGGATTTCTCTGTTTACCACGGTTATTGTGCGCGTTCCGGTGGCTTACGGCATTTCCTATCTGACCAGAACTCCGGAGTTGCCAAACGGTCGTCAGGAATGTATCTTCATCTCCCTGTTAAGCTCGTGGTTGCTGGGGGCTCTGATTACGGTATTCTTCTATCTCAGGGGCAGATGGAAGAAAAAAGTGACAAATGATGTCAACTTAGGCTAGATTCTGCAAAATGATTATGATACACTGAAGGTAGTAACCTTAGAAAAAGGAATTGACTGTTGAAACATGGCAAATGAATTGGTAACAACTTCAAACATATATAATGTAATGCGCAGAGTTTTGGGATTTATGGATCACAAGATTCTTTTGCATGGGGAAATTACGGCATATATCCTTTATAATATGCTGAGGATTGACGGTGCCTACACGGATACAGAGCTTGCGGAGTATACCTTGGTAGGTATGATGCATGATATCGGTATGATTAAGACAGGATATAATGGTGATATCGTTCAGTATGAGTCTACCAATGTTTGGGCTCATTCTGTTTACGGTTATCTTTTTTTGAAGTATTTGTCGCCGGTGGATGACATGGCAGAGGCGGTTTTGTACCATCACCTCCCGTACAATCTGCATTCGCGGATTAAGAGTACCCAGATGAAGGTGGCTGAGTATTTGACCCTGGCGGACAAAATGGATGTATACATGCGCATGACCGGACATGGCATGAGTCAGGATTATTTTGTGAAGCAAGCCAATGTTGAGTTCTCGGCAAAAGCGTTGGAGGTTTTTTACGCGGCACAGAATAAATTTTCCTTCTTAAATAAGCTGAAGACGGATGAGTACCAAAAGGAGCTGGCAGGTCTGTTTGAGACAGTGAGGTTTACGGAAAAGCAAAAGAAGGGCTTTCTGGAGATGCTGGTATACTCCATAGATTTCCGCAGTCAGCAGACAGTCATGCACACCATGTCTACTAAGACCTTCGCACTGGAGATAGGAAGACTGATGCGTGTATCCGCTATGGATTTACAGATTCTGTATTACGGTTCGTTAATGCATGATATTGGGAAGGTGGTCATTCCGCTCTCCATTCTGGAGGCACCGAGAAGATTGACGGATGAGGAAATGAAGGTCATGAAGGCTCATGTGGTCATATCGGATAAGATTCTGAGGGGAATCTTTGATGACAGGATTGTGGATGTGGCTGCTAAGCATCATGAGAAGCTGGATGGGTCAGGATATCCTCAGGGACTGAAGGGTGAGGATATCAGCCTGCTGGAGAGAATTACCGCAGTAGCAGATATTTTGAGTGCACTTTACGGCAAAAGGAGTTATAAAGAATCCTTTGCTCCGGAAAAGGTAATCAGTATCCTGCAGTCGGATGCCGATAACGGCAAGATTTGCGGAAAAGTAGTGCAGGTGGCAATCAGTAATTTCCAAACCATAATTCGCAATTATGAGAAACAGAGAAATAATACCATGGAACGTTATATGGAAATTGTGAATCAGTATGACAGTATTTATGAGAAGTTTAAAGAGTTTGAGTAATAATATTGTATTAGTGAAAAGCGTGTAACCTGCGGAAGATAATTCTTGGGTTATGCGCTTTTATAGAAGGGGAAGTATGAAGAAGGAAGAACTGACCAAAAAGAATATTAAGAAACTAAAAACAATCATCTACGGAAGAACGCTGATTGTTTTGCTGGCATTTGTGATTCAGTTTGTACTGATGTATTTCAGTTATCTGTGGCTGAGGGAGTACAGCTACATCTTATATGGAGTGTTTTCTCTCATCAGCGCCGTGATGGTATTGCATCTGTTCAACGCCCCGGGGACACCGGATTTGAAGCTGGTATGGATGCTGCCCATTGCGTTATTTCCTGTATTCGGTGCTTTGTTCTATTTGTATATTACTGCGCAGCTTGGAACTCATGTCATGCAGAAAAGACTGAAGCTTTTGTCGGTGTATACCGGGCAGAGTATAGAGCAGGATGCTGAGATGAAGGAAAAGCTTTCGGGGCATAACGCCCATATGTCTCATTTCGCCGATTATCTGTTGACCTACGATAACAGCCCGGTATATGGGAAAACACAGGTGACCTATTATCCCTTGGGAGATGACCAGTTCCCCGATATTTTGGAGGAATTGAAGAAGGCTGAAAAATTTATCTTTATGGAATTCTTTATCGTTGAAGAAGGGTATATGTGGAATTCGGTATTGGAGATTCTGAAGGAAAAGGCGAAGGCCGGTGTGGAAGTGCGTTTTATGTATGACGGTATGTGCTCCCTGTATCTTTTGCCTGATTTCTATCCAAAGGTACTGGAGAAGGAGGGTATTAAATGCAAAACCTTCTCTCCGATTAAGCCCATTTTTTCCTCCCGCTATAATAACAGAGACCACCGCAAAATTCTGGTGATTGACGGAAAGGTAGCTTTCACGGGAGGCACGAATCTGGCGGATGAGTATATCAACCGTAAGCTGCGTTTCGGGCATTGGAAGGATACTGCCATTCGCCTGCGGGGAGATGCGGCTGAGAGATTTACCTTTATGTTTTTGGAGATGTGGAACGTATCCGAACATACTGAGGAGAATTATGCGCAATACAAATCGCCGGCAGAAGCATGCATGCCTCACGACGGATATGTGATTCCCTACAGCGCCAGCCCCTATGGAACGGAACGGGTGGGTAAAAGAGTATATCTGGATATTTTGAATACTGCGGAGGAGTACGTGCATATCATGACCCCCTATTTGATTGTGGATTATGAGATGATGAAGGCGCTGACCTACGCGGCAAAGCGAGGCGTTGAGGTAGTCATCATAATGCCTCATATTCCGGACAAAAAGTACGCGTTTATTCTGGCAAAAACCTATTATAATGAGCTTCTGGAGGCTGGTGTCAAAATATATGAATACATTCCGGGCTTCGTACATGCCAAGGTGTTTGCAGCAGATGACGAGAAGGCAGTGGTGGGAAGCTTGAATTTGGACTACCGCAGTCTGTATCATCATTTTGAGTGTGCGGCCTTTCTTTATCGGAATTCGGAGATTGCAGCCATAAAGAAGGATTTTGACGAGACGCTTGCAAAATGTCAGGAGGTCACTGTTGAGGATTATAAAAAACAGAAATTATGGGTGAGAATCGCCGGCAAAGTCCTTAGAATGTTGTCGCCGTTAATGTAGGCGGGAGGAAGAACTGCTGCACGGTATGATTGAGCGGAGGATAGAGATGGAGGAACAGTTTTCCAGAACGGAGATGCTGATAGGGAAGGACGGACTGTCCAAGCTGAAGAAGGCCAGAGTGGCAGTTTTCGGCGTTGGCGGTGTGGGAGGCTATGTGGTAGAGGCTTTGGTGCGCAGCGGAGTCGGAGCGTTTGATTTGATTGACAATGACACGGTTGCCCTGTCCAATTTGAACAGACAAATCATTGCCACCCGGGATACCATTGGCCGGGATAAGGTAGATGTCATGCGGGAACGTATCCTGTCAATCAACCCTGATGCGGTGGTGAAGGTTCATAAATGCTTTTACCTTCCGGAGACGGCGGAGCAGTTTGATTTCCCGCTGTATTCCTATGTGGTGGACGCGGTGGATACCGTGACTGCTAAGATAGATATCGTTATGAGAGCCAAGGAGGCTGATGTGCCGGTAATCAGTGCAATGGGTGCGGGCAATAAGCTGGACCCTTCTGCTTTCTGCGTGACGGATATTTACAAAACCTCGATGTGTCCGCTGGCCAAGGTGATGAGACGTGAATTGAAAAAACGCGGAGTGAAGAGCCTGAAGGTGGTGTACTCCACGGAACCGGCCATCTCCTCTTGTACGGACAGGGCTGACACGGGCGAAGCGAAACCGGAATCGGACGACGGAGCCGAGAACAGTACGGCAAGGAAAAGAATTCCCGGCAGTATCGCATTTGTTCCGGCTGTGGCAGGACTGATGCTGGCCGGGGAAGTGGTAAAGGACATCATAGGATAGGAGGACGCTTTGAAGGATACGGAGATATTGGATTTGTACTGGGCGAGAGAAGAGCGTGCAATTGCGGAAACACAGCGCAGCTATGGGAAGTATTGCTATAGTATAGCGTATCATATTCTGCGTGACAGAGAGGATTCGGATGAGTGTGTGAATGATACCTGGCTGAGAGCGTGGTATGCCATTCCGCCAAAGCGTCCCAACAGATTTTCTTTGTTCCTGGGAACTATTACACGCAATTTGTCGTTTGATAAATGGAAGCATAAGAATGCGTTGAAGCGTGGGAACGGTGAAATGGAGCTGGCTCTGGATGAACTGATGGAGTGTGTGCCGTCTGCTTACAGCACGGAGGAGGCTGTGGAGGCCGCGGAGCTGGAACGGCTGATGAATGATTTTCTGCATACATTGCCGGAGAGGGATTGCAATGTGTTCCTGCGCAGGTATTGGTATGTGGAGGAGTATCGTGAAATCGCAGACAGATTTCATATGAATCTGAATACGGTGAAAACCTCGCTCTTTCGGACCAGGGAAAAGCTAAAGACTTATTTGGAACAGGAGGGAATCACGCTGTGAGCAGAGAAGAGGAAGGGCAGAAGGAAGGTCTGTCAGGCGCAATGAAAATCTTCGAGGCGTTATCTTCTGTGGATGAGGAATTGCTGACACGCAGTGAGGACCACAAGGGTTACGCAGGTCATAAGAGGGTAATACCGTTTGGAAGATTTGCCAAGGTGATGGCTGCGTGCATCTGTTTTGTGGTGTTGGGAGTGGCAGCTTATACGGGTGTGCAGCTGCATACTGCGAAGGAAAATATGTCGGCTGATTGTGCATCGTCTGCGGATGTTAAGGAAGCGACAGAAGGAGCAGCACGGGAAAGTGCTTTGGATGAGCCGGTGGAGGCAGTAGAAGGTGCTGTGGCAGAGACAGTAGAAGGAGTAGTGGCAGAAGACACGCCGGAGAAGGAAACGGATGCAGGTGCGGATATTACCATGAGCAAGGATACCTTGGACGAAGAAGCCCTGCGGGCAACGGAAATTTTGGGGGCTTATCTTCCCACAAAGCTTCCCGCAGGTTATGTGTATGAAAGCGGTTGCGGAATAGATGAGAATCATCCGGAGCAGGGCATCAGCCTGCAGTGGACGGATGGAGTGGATACCATCAGTATCTCTGTCAGGGAGTATATGCCGGAGCAATCCTTGAACTACCAATATCCTATATTTGCGGAAAATGAATTTACCTTAGAGGTTGTGGAGGAACATATCAAGCAACTATCCGGGGAGATGGTTTCGTCACAGACTCACGTAAGTCATTTCGCGGTGCTGTATGACAGCGGAATTCTGGTGGAATGTTACGGAGGCGCAACGGCGGAAGATATCTGGGAAATGTTTGCATCTATTGGTTTAGAAGAATAATCAGAAAAGAACCCGCCACAATCGGCGGGTTCTTTGTTGCAGGGATGCCTGACTATGGTTGCGAATGCGTTACACGGCAGGCTCTAGGCATGCTCGTTGTCCAGCATACGGTAGCCGATGCCGATTTCCGTGAAAACATACTGGGGCTGTGCAGGGTTTTTCTCAATCTTGCGTCGGATATTTGCCATGTTTACACGCAGAATCTGGTTGTTATTGTCCATGTAGGGTCCCCAGATGGCATTCATAATAAAGCTGTATGTCAGTACGCGGCCGGAGTTCTCTGCCAACAGAGTCAGCAGCTGATACTCAATCTGGGTCAGGTGAATCTCATTTCCCTCCAGGCGTACCAGCCTTTTTTCAAAATTAATTTCCAGGTCCAATGCTTTGTAGATATGGTCGGGAGAAGAGGCATGTCTGTGACGCATGCAGGTGCGGATGCGGGCCATCAACTCTTCCGTACCGAAGGGCTTGGTAATGTAATCGTCCGCTCCTGAGTCAAGAGCTTCCACCTTTTCCTGTTCCTTTGTTCGTGCTGAGATGACAATAATAGGCATGCTGCTCCAGGAACGAATCTGTTTGAGAATCTGCAGACCGTCTATGTCCGGTAATCCCAAATCCAACAGAATGACATCCGGACAGAAGGAGGTGGCGAGGCTTAAGCCTTCCTTGCCGGACAAAGCGGAAGTGACCTTGTATCCGTTCCCCTCCAGAGTGGTTGTAATAAAACGGCTGATACTTTTGTCATCTTCTATTAATAATACTTTAATCTTGGTTGTCATATCGGTTTTTGTTTCTCCTTAGTTTTTTGGTAGGGTAAAGATAAATTCTGCACCGTTCTTATGGTTGTGACCAATCAGTGTGCCCTGGTGTGCTGTGATTATGGTTTTGCAGATGGACAAGCCGATTCCCATGCCTCTGTGGGCATCTGAGGTACCGGACGGCGTGTAGGTGGTATTGTCAAACACGTTATTCAACATTTCCTCGGGGAGACCGATTCCGTAATCGCGGATGGTGAAGGAAACATTTGTGGGGTGATCCTCCACCAATAACAGAATCGGTTCGGTGCTTTGAGAATGTACAACAGCGTTCTCTAAAAGATTGATGGTAACCTGTTCAATTAGTATGGCATCCATGGGAATCAGGATAAACTCCTCGGGTACCTCCACCTGAATCACGGTATCGGGATAGCGTTTGTGAAGCTTTTGCAGTGCCTCCGATACCACTTCTTCTATGGATTCTTCGCTGGTGGTGATTGTGAGATTGTCGCCCTTGATACGTGTGACGGTCAACAGATTCTCTACCATATTTAACAGCCAGTTGGAATCGTTATAAATATTGGAGATAATATCTGTTTTCTCATTTTCTGTCAAACGCTTCTGATTCTCCAGGAATGCGGAGCTGTTTCCTATGATACCGGTAAGCGGTGTCCTGAGATCATGGGAGATGGCTCGGAGCAGATTGGCCCGCATTTTCTCCTTCTCGGCTTCGGCAAGCATTTTTTCTCTCTCGGCAATCACCTCCGCCTGAGCGGCAAGATGCGAGGTGAGGGTGCTGGTGGTCAAGGTGATGGCCGACATTCCGATGAAGGTAATGGGGTAGCCGGTTAGCGTAAAATTAATTGCAAAATAGGGATAGGTAAAAAAATAATTTATGCAGATTACCGCAAACAAGCAGCAGATAATGCCATATCGGTATCCCGGTGTATATCTCGATACAATTACCAGAGAGAGTATGTAGACCAAAGCTATATTGGCAGAATTCTCCGGAACCGTATAATAGTAAAAAAATGAGATGCAGGTCGCAATGCCCATACATAGGATGGAAAAAACGATGCTGAATATATGCTGTTGATTAGGTGTCATTCGCTGAAAAAAGGACTTCACAATAACCTCCTGTCTATGCCATCCACCGGCCGGAAGCGCCGCAGGGCAGAACCAAGCCGCTCTCAGTAACGGGGAGACCGATTTCATTTGCCTCCACATGACCGCCGAAGTGATTCGTGACAGCGGTGTTAATCATGTAAGAGAGGACGGCGGGCTGTAAGCCTGTGGTGTAGGAATTAATTAGGAAGAAAAGTGCATCCTCCGAAAGAATTTGAGTGGTCAGCTCCACAAAGGACCAAATGCTGTCTTCTATTTTCCAGATTTCTCCCTTGGGTCCTCTTCCGTAGGAGGGAGGATCCATAATGATGCCGTCGTATTTGTTGCCGCGGCGGATTTCCCGCTCTACAAATTTGACGCAGTCATCCACAAGCCAGCGGATGGGTGCGTTCTCCAGACCGGAAGCTGCTGCATTTTCCTTTGCCCAGCCAACCATACCCTTGGAGGCATCTACATGGGTGACTGCTGCGCCGGCTGCAGCGGCTGCCAGGGTGGCACCACCGGTATAGGCAAAGAGATTCAGAACCCTGATGGGCTTGTCTGCCGGACGGTTGCGCTTGGCATTGCGTATGATTTCGGAGAACCAGTCCCAGTTGGTTGCCTGCTCCGGGAAAAGCCCGGTATGCTTGAAGCTGAAGGGCTTTAAGCGGAAGGTGAGCTGATTTTCCTTTATGCCGTTTGCCCCGCCCAGCTCATAGTCTATACTCCACTCGTCCGGCAGGTTGAAAAATTCCCATTCGCCACCGCCCTTTGTGCTGCGGTGGTAATGACCGTTCTTCTGCTTCCATCCTGCGTGGCTGTGAGGAGTATTCCAGATGACCTGCGGGTCGGGACGTACCAATAGGTAATCTCCCCAGCGCTCCAGCTTTTCACCGCCTGTGGTGGCTAATACTTCGTAATCCTTCCAATTGTCTGCTATCCACATGATACATTCCTCATTACGTTTTTGTTTTCTTATTTAAATATACACTATCTCCGGTCTGTTTGCAATGAGATTACGTTCATGGATTGTATTGACTTGGCATGAAAATGCGGGTAAACTGTCAAGTGGTTAGAACAAATCAGATAGGTATGGTATGGGTCAGAATATGAATGAGAATAAAATGAAAAAAGTGGCTCCCTTTTTGGTTGCAGCAGCGGCTGTATGCTGGGGAGTGCTTGTGATATTTGTAAAACAATTAAACAGTGCCGGATTTAAAGCCATGGACATCGTCTGTATTCGTGCATACGGAAGTGTACTCTTTCTGTTTCCGGGCTTGTTTCTGATACAGAGAAAAATGCTTCGTATCAGAATGAAAGATTCCTGGTGTTTCCTGGGTACAGGCGTATTTAGTATTGTATTCTTCAGCTATTGTTATTTTCGCAATGTAGAAGTATCCTCTGTAGCTGTTTCTTCTATATTAATGTATACCTCGCCGGTATGGGTGACCTTGCTGTCTGTTCTTTTCTTCCGGGAGAAGCTGAGCGGTGTGAAAATACCGGCGCTGATTATGGCATTGGCAGGCTGTATTCTGGTCAGCGGAATCACAGGCGGTTTGGGGAATGTGAGTCTGTATGGCATTCTGCTGGGGCTGGGTTCCGGTATTGGTTATGGACTCTACAGTATTTTTGGGCGTTTTGCATTGAATAAAGGATATGAGCCCATGACGGTGACGGCATATACCTTTCTCTTTGCCTGTGTGGGTGTGCTGCCGTTTGTGAACCTTCCTCATATAGTTGGAAGATTGTTGGCGGAGCCGGTGTTATGGTTGTGGTCGCTGGGTATGGCTTTGTTCTCAACCTGTATGTCATTCTCTTTGTATACCATCGGCCTTCGCTATATGGAACCAGGTCGTGCGGCGGTGCTGGCTACACTGGAACCTATTGTTACAACTATTGTGGGATTTGTAGTTTATCAGGAAAAATTGACAATACCGATGGTGATGGGAATCATTCTTGTACTGATTTCTTCTATATTAATCAGCAGAGAATAAGATAATAGATTGTACTGAAAAAAATACAATATTTTTTAAAAAACTATTGCAATATCGGAAAGTACCATGTATACTAGTTTTTGCTGTGGCATGATAGCTATGAAGCGTGAGGTTGCTGCGATTCAGCAATGGATGGCAGGTTTTCCGTGGAGCGAATGTCAAGTTAGGAAACTGACGACAAGTCACTGTACCAGAAAATAGTCTACAACATAGTAGAAACGACGTGTAAAAGCTTAGACCTGATAGAAGAAAGCGTTGCGTAAAGGTTTAGGACACACACGGGAGAGTGTACAGTCACCGCTTGTCGTACTTAA
>CAZPRB010000058.1:0-13061 GCA_964588645.1 uncultured Acetatifactor sp.
TAGCCTTTTTTCTGGTATTCCGGCAACACATAAACTCTTGTAATGTGGTTATCTATAAAACAACCGGTTGCTACGATATTTCCGTCTATCTTAAGAACACTTACATAACCATTCTCAATATCCTTTGCTATAGCATCACTATTATGATGCTCACAGAAAAAATCCACCACTTCTGCCGGATAGTATTTCGGATAAATGGTTTTTATTGTATGCTGTACAACATCATATACGGCCTGTAAATCCTCTGTTTTTGCTAATTCATATATCATAATCTTTCTCCAACTTCTTGTATATTAATCTAAGCCTGTTTCAGCCACGATTATAGACCCTTCGTTGTCGCCTATCATTCTGACAAATCTCACTACACTTTTTCACTCTCCTGTAAACTTACAATGCGCACATCATAATATACTCTTCCTCGTTTTCATCAACAATCTCAAATCCAACTTTTTTATACATCTTCACGGCATAGTTTGCCTTCTGCACTGCCAAAGATGTTTTCTGAAATCCTCTTTCTTTTAACTCTTCCAGCATTTGTTTCATCATTATGGTTCCGATACCATGACCACGATATTCTTTGTACAAAGAAATTGCAAAAGAAGGGACTCCATCCTCAACATGGCCATAGTCCTCCATAATGCGAACCCAGACTGCTCCAACAATGTTTCCTTCCGTTTCTGCAACAAAGCAAATATCGCCTTCCTGTGTTCCAAAATCCTGCACATAGACCTGCAATTCCGGTGTACCTATAATCTCTCTCGGTGGTGCTGCTACTCCCTTTGGAATAAAAATTGCTTCATACAAAAAATCATCCAGTAACTTATATTCATTACTTTTTATTTCTCTAATATTTATATTCATGTTCTTCCTGAAACGAAATGTCAAGGACTTTTTAGTACCCCCTGCATTTCATACCCCCTGCGTTTCATTGCATGAAAAAAGCCACTGTAGATTTTCTCCACAATACACTACTGATTTATCCACACATCATATTGGACTTGGGCATCCGCAACTTTCTGTAGTGCAGTTTCTAACGAACTCATTGCTTTTTCCAAGCCCTGCTCCGCTTTTTCTTTTTGCTTTTCTGTTCTTGCTTCTATGATATCTTGCTGATATCGAAGCACCCTTGCTTCAATTTTCTGTTTTTGAAGAATAGTCAATTCCAGTTTTTCTCTTGCCTTTTCCCTCTTCTTATCTGTCACAAGGTCATACTTATCTTTAATATCGTTCCATCTCGGAACATTCAATTCTTCCCCACACCATGCCTTATAGTTTCTTAGGAATACCGCCAGCCATGTAGAAGCTACCGAACTACGCAATTTGGGTTCCTTAAATGTCGTTTCCTCTATAGCAGAAATAAAATCTTCTAAACTCTCAAAAATGGCATAATCCGTAACTCTTTCACTATACCATACGCCCGGTCTTATTTTATGTATAACCCCCTCTTTCACTTGTAAATTAATCGGGTAGTTTTCCATTCTTCTTGTAATCTGCCATACTTTCTTCAACCAAACATCTTTTATGGTCACAACACCATCATCACTCATATCATAACCAAATATAAGGTAATCCACATCTAACATATACGGTTTTTCAAGAATTTCTGATGCATACATTCTAAAATCCGCAATATCAAATCCCGGAGAACCATTCCTATTAAATGCCTTTACTTCCAATAATCCTTTCGTTCTATCATCTGGGTTCAAAAAGAAATCGGGGGGCATCTGTGTATTCTCACTTGGTGCATATTCAATACCCCTTGCATCCAACCAACCCTGCAACCATTCTTGCATAATATTTCCTACTACGTCTTTCTGCTTTACAATAATATTTACATCTCCCAAATAAAATCTTATCTGTCCTTCTAATTCAAGAATATGGTCTTCGTTTAATAATCTGTCATATATTTCTTGTGCTGATAATCTCATTCTATCTTCCTCCTTCGACACTATTTATATAACTTCTGCCTATTCTCAATGAAATATCTTTGATTACTGGCACACACACTGTATTACCTAACAGGTCAAATGCATCATTTTCACTAAGCATATCTAAATTGTAGTCATCCGGATATCCGCATAATCTTTGACATTCTCTAATTGTTAATCTACGAATGCCATTTCCATCAACAACTCCTAATTTAGCAACATCCATCGCGACTAAAGTAGGTGCAATGTCATCCGGGTCCAATATCTTAGAAAATTCAAAGGACAGTTTACCTGCAACAATGTTATATCCTCTATCCTTTGTTTCATCAGGAACTCTCTTCACAGTTCCATCCTCACATTTAACTTGTTTCTTTGGATGCTCATACACTAAATATCCCATTTCTGTTAGGTGTTCCAATATTTCATGTAACTCAGGAACATCAAAAAATGTTCTGATTTGTGCCTCTGTTAAAGGCATTCCGTCCATCCATGTGATACCTATCACCTCTGCCCAATGTTTTTTTCTTCTTTCTCGCAAAAGTGTATTCATCAAATCTCTTTCCACCTGAGATGTATGACCTTTCAAATCAATATCCCACGAATGAATATTGTTATTGCCGCCACGCTTATCTTTTATAGATTTTCCTATCACTTCTTGAGTTGTATAGTTTGCAAATAATCTTCTTGTAAATTCTGTATTCACTGTTGGTAAGCCTTGTTGTAATATATCCCCCAAAACAGCTTCTCTCCGCTTAAATCCATCAAGATTTATTTCTTCATCCAGTGAACCAACAATATATACTCTTTTCCTGCTTTGTGGTAAACCAAACTCTTTAGAATCCAATAACTTATAGTTGACATGATAACCCAATCGCTCTAAATGAGTGATAATCGTATTTAAAGTATTACCATTATCATGATTTATCATCCCTTCTACATTCTCAAGCAAAAAACCTTTAGCTGGATGGTTTGCATTTATCTTGTCTTGAAGTATTCTTTCAATTTCAAAGAAAAGTGTTCCTCTCGTATCTGCAAACCCATTTCTGTTCCCTGCTGAACTAAATGGTTGACAAGGAAATCCAGCTAACAAATAATCAAAGTCTGGGATATCCCGATTAGTGTCAACAAGTGTGATATCTCCATAGATTTCTTCTTCTCCATAAAATCCATTGTATGCTTGAATAGCATACGGCTTTATCTCTGATGAAAAAACACACTCCGTTTCTAATCCAAGTTCATCCATAGCTTGTTGAAAGCCAAGCCTAATCCCGCCCAAACCAGCGAATAAATCAATAATTCGTGGCATCAGTAATCCTCCTTTGCTTTTTGGTTCCGTTCAAATTATACTACATTAGGCTTCTAAAGTCTATCTTGTTTTGCGGAACCGTTCTAAGCAATATGCTGAGATGCCTTAACCTCATTTGCAATCAACTTCTTTATCTTGTCCTTCATGCTTTCCTTTATCAATCTTCATACTGGGAGTTTTATCATTATGAAACGGGCAGCAAGCCAGTCCGCTCCGATTGATTTTCATGCCATACATCACAGCAACATCCTTTGCGGTAACATTATCCTTTACCACTGTAAAAACACTCATGACAGCCTCCTATCCAAGTTCTTCCGTTTTCTGTTTTTTCACTTTCGGAAATTCCGCTTTTCTCTGCTTTTCCGATTCCACCTGCTTCTGATGTTCTGCCAGCCTCTCTCTGACGGACAATCTTGCTCTTTGCTTTATGTTCCACATTCATGGAGGTATGTTCCTTCATCAACAATGTCTCATTCTCCCAATCAAGGGGAATCCATCCAAAAACACCCCTTTTATTACGGTGACAACCATAATAAAAGGGGTGTTCAAGGCTCATACGCTCTCCTTATCCGTTCATTCATTCTTCACAGAAACAGTCCCTTACAGATTACTTTTATACCTTGAATTTACTGATTCTGCTCATCAGTGCGTTGGATTCTTTCTTTAATCCCTCTGCGCCCTCTGCCACCGCATTGCTGCCTTCTTTTACGGTGCGTGTCTGGCTGTTCAATGCATCCGTAGACTGTACAATCTGCTCTGCCGCTTCCGCCTGACTTCTTGAGATTACATCCATCTGTTTTGCAACCTCATCAACCTTTATCACCAATTCAAGCATCTGCTCTACTCTGCTGTTGGTCTCGTCAACCTTTCCGTACAGGTCTTCAAAGGTAGCTCCGGCCTCCGTTACCAATGATACATTCGCCTGCACCTCTGTCACACTTGCTTTCATCTGCTCCACAGCCGCATCTACCGTACTGCGGATTTCACCGGTCAGCTTGGAAATCGTATCTGCTGCCACACTGCTGTTGGTGGCCAGCTTTCCAATCTGCTCCGCTACTACCGCAAATCCTCTGCCTGCTTCTCCCGCTCTTGCTGCCTCAATGGAAGCATTTAAAGACAGTAAATTGGTTTCGTCTGCGATATCTATAATCATATCAACCATGTTGCCAATCTGCAGTACAATATCCCCTACCTTGTCAATCTGTTCCGAGAGCATTGTAATGGACTCGTTGATATTGGACATTCCTTTGTCGATATACTCCATATCCTTCTTGCCGTTTTGGGACATCACAACACTTTCCTGCATCAACCGGTCTGCCACAACACCTTCTTCATGGGTCTCCTGAATCAATGAGGCTAGGCTGTCCATCTGAGCCGATGCCTCCTCCGCTGCACCGGACAGCTGCTCCACCATTTCCTCCAATACTTCCATTTCCTGCGCCTGCTTGCCGGAAGCAGTTTTTAAGGAATCGGATACCTCACTATTTTCCAGAGACTGACTCTCCAGCCATTTTGCCGTATTGCTGATTTCTGAGATAGTGCTGCGCATACCGGTAATAAACATCTGCATGTTTCTTCCCATTCTGGCGACTTCATCATTTCCCTTTGTCTCAAGATTGTGGGAGAAATCGCCCTCGGCAATCCTATCGATTGCGTCCGTCATTTTCCTGACCGGTCGTACAACACCGTTCATCACCCGCAGAATTGCCAAAATCAAACCAATGGTTGCAACAACGGCAATCAATACCATTATCGCCTGCATCTGATACAAATCAAATAATACCTGCTGCTCTTTTACATAGGTTACCAGATACCAATCCGTGTTCTCCACAGGATTCAGGCAGACAACATACTTTCCGCCGTCTCCATTTACAGAAACAATCCCGCTCTTGTCGGCTGCCAAAGCATTTCCGATATTCGTGTACAGGGAATCAACGCCTTCCGCCCCAAGAGTCACCGCCATCATCTCTGCATCAATGTGGGCTATGATTGTCTGGCTGTTCTTCGTCACCAAAAAAGCATCCATGATACTCTGTCTGGATACATCCGACACAATGCCGGATACATAATCCAAATAGACATCCGAAGCCAACACACGGGTCGCTTTCTTATAATCCATATGTACCGAGGCGCTTACACATACCTGACCTGTCATGGAATCATAGTAGGGCTCCCCAAATGCAAGCTCTTCATTATTCTTACCATCCACATACCAATCACGCTCAGTCAACACCCAATCTGCGTCCGGCACCCAGCCGGAGCCGTCCAGATATACGCCGCTGTCATCTCCCAGATAGATTCCCACCGGGTAGGCATCGTTCTTTCCTACCGTAGTCTCCAAATATTTCAAAACGGCAGCGTCATTGGCAAAATTATCTTCTTCAATCGTATTCTGATAAACCTGCAATTCTCCGAAAATACGACTCGTCCATGCACTTATTTCTTCCGCATATTTCTGGGATTTTGCCAGTACCGCCTCCTGTGAATTTTTCAAAACCACATTTCTCGCCAGTGCAAAGAAAGAAATAATAATCACCAGAACTATCGGAATTACGATACCGACTAATTTTATCCGAATACTTAGACTCTTTTTTTTCTCCTGTTGCTGCATAGTAACCGCCTTTCCCAGACACCCTGCAAGGGCACAAGATGTATCTTCCGTCGACAAAAGCTTTCTATTAATTTTATCACATTTCTTTGTCAGTTACTATATTTTTTTTCGTTGACAGTCTAAATTAATTAAGGGTCCGGCAAAACGCCGAACCCTCGCAAGGAACTAGTTGCTTGTAAAGTTATCAAAATAACCCTGAATCAAAATGATGGGGGTTCCCTTATCGCCGGAACCGGAGGTCAAATCACACAGGGAACCGATTAGGTCAGTAAGCTGTCTGGGGGTGGTACCCTGAGAAGCCATATTACCAACCAGATTATCCTGCTTTGACTTGATGCTGTTGGAAATTGCTTCCTTCAGCTCTGCTCCGCTTAAGTTTGCGAAATCATTGTCCGCAAGATACTTCAATTTCAGCTCGTTGGGAGTACCAATCAGACCATCTGTGAACGCAGGGGATACCACCGGGTCAGCAAGCTCCCAAATCTTACCCTGAGGATCCTTGAAGGCACCGTCACCGTACACCATAACCTCCACATGCTTACCGGTCTTCTCCAGAATGGATGCCTGAATATCAAGCACCAGCTGCTTGCACTCCTGAGGGAACAGCTTAATCTTGTTCTCTGTGGACTTATTGGAGCCCAGCAAACCATACTTCTCATTAAAGCCGCTGCCATTGACGGAAGCCGTCATGATGTCATCCAGACCGCAGACCACCTTGGCTCCGGCCTCTCTCAGAATCCGTTTGGTACGTACTCTGGTGTGAATATCACAGTTAATAATGCAATCTGTATAGTCCAGAATGGTCTTTGCCTGATTTGCAAATACTACCTCAACCTCTGCACCTGCCTCTGTGATAATATCAGAATAGTATTGAACATAATCAACACCGGTGAATTCGTGCTTGTTCTCACCGAACAGCTCTCTGTATTTCTCCAAAGTCAAAACATCGGTATAGGGATTGATACCGGCTTCGTCCAGCTGGTCATAGGTAAGCAATGCATTACCTACTTCATCACTGGGATAGCTCAGCATCAGAACCACCTTCTTACATCCCATTGCAATACCCTTTAGGTTGATTGCAAAACGGTTGCGGGAAAGGATGGGGAAAATAACACCGACTGTTCCTCCGCCCAGCTTGGCTTTCACATCATCAGCAATATCCTGAACGGATACATAGTTGCCCTGTGCACGTGCAACAATCGATTCTGTCAAGGCAATGACATCTCTGTCTCTGAGCTCAAAGCCTTCACTCTTTGCTGCTTCCAATACGCTTTCCACCGTAATATCTACCAGGTTGTCTCCCTCACGGATGATAGGTCCGCGAATACCTCTTGATACTGTTCCGACTCTTCTTTCCATTTCTTACTCCATTCTGCAATTTATGTAAGGTTTTTCACATAAGCTGCACTTATTTCTATTTCGTCAGTTCACAACTTATATTATACATATACCTAAAATGGAAGGCAAGAAATAAACCCATATTATTTTATTATATATATCATAATGTAAACTTATACATCTGACATTTTTAGCGAATTGTTTATGATTTTCCTACAATATTTTCATCCGTGATGTCTTCAAAATGCTTTGCACACTCCTCCAGCTCCTGTTTTGCCTCTCGCAGGCATTCCAAAAGCTTATAGGAAAAGACACCGCACTCGCCCTGCAGAATCATGAGAAATGCCTTGTCAAAGGGAATTGCCCCCTTATACACACTCTCACTGATTAATGACTCTAAGCAGTCCGCAACGGACACAAGCTGTGCCGAAATCGGAATATCATCTCCGCAAAGCCCGTCGGGATATCCGGAGCCATCATATTTTTCATGGTGGGACCTTGTTATTTCACGGCCAAACCTTGCATACTCCTTGTCCCATCCGTCAGAAATGCTTTCGATAATGTCAAATCCCCGAATGGAATGGGATTTGACATATTCATATTCGTCCTCTGTCAATTTACCCGGCTTTAACAAAACAGTATCCGAAATCATCACCTTGCCTACATCATGGAGTACACTGGTTAAAGCGATAATCCTGATATCCTCCTCTGTCAGCTCATACTCCGGATAATTCTGCATCAAATGCCGGGCCAGAATCCGGGTAAATTCCTGTACTCTCTTTACATGTGCACGTCCTTCCAGATTACGATACTCCACTATCGTACCAAGCACATCAATTGTTTTTTCATTGCTCTCCCGTAGCTGTTCCGCCTGCTGCTGCAATAATTTGTACTGATTCCGCAACGTAAGCGTTTGCCGCTCCAGACGGTTCTTAAAATCATTTTTCTGCAGGTACAGGTTCACCAGCTTGTCAACTCTCTGCTTCACAAAATCGGTATTCACCGGCTTACGGATGAAATCCGATATCCCGTAATCAAAGCATTCCGCCACCAGATTCAGCGACTGCTCGCTGGTTACCACCAAAACCGGAAATTCATTCAGATAATGCTTTTCATTCAGGAGCTTGAGCAGCTCCACGCCGTTCATCTCAGGCATTACGATATCGAGCAGCACCGCAGCGATTTCCTCGCGCTGCTCCTCTATCATCTGTAACGCCTGTCGTCCGTTTTCCGCTTCCAAAATCGGATATTCCCCCTCCAGAACATCTATCAGTACCTGACGGTTAAATTTTGAATCATCTACTATCAGTACCTTGTCTCTCATGAAAGTCCTCCCTTTTTTCTAATTGTTCACCACTTCCATCTCACTGTCTTGTCGTTTGACTGTTATATTGTACTCATCGTTTGCCAGCCACCTGCAGCCATTCATCTCCAGAATCGTTCCTTCATGAGCCTGTCCGCCGATAATGATTTTCGACTCATTGGACACTTTTATAGTCTTTTCGTATTCCGTGCATAATGCTACCAATTTCTCATATTGTTGTTTCTTTGCAAAAACAGCATTTTCAATCTTGGCAAAAATACCCATATTACATCTGACCTCAGGCGGAAATTTCTCCTTATATTCCTTATAGGTATTACTTAAAAGCTCCAGCTCATGCTTTACCTCGCGCATGGATGCCTTCACCTTTTTATTCTCTTCCCGGATGGTATCATCCACCTTAAGCTTCAACACGGTACGAATCCCTACCTGATTCCCCACATGATTTACACGGTAGCCTTTCTCCGCCTGGGCAATCCCCCCGGCTATGGTTCTGGTACAGATAATCTTTCCATTGGCATATAATTGACTGTTAAGACATTTGTCAACCTCAATATCTCCCTTGGCAATCACCCTCGCAGCCTCAAAGAATCTGCTGACAACATCCTTCCCTGCCTGAATCGTTCCGCGCCCCGCAGAGTTCATCCCCTTCTTTAAAACAACACTTCCGCCGCTGGTAATCGCGGCTGCTTCCACATTTCCATCCACAACAATATCTCCGCTTGCCTCTACCACAGTGCCACTGGTAATATTGCCCAGCACGTGAATACTGCCGTCAAACCGGACATTTCCGGTGGCCATAGTGACCTCCTCCAGCACCATATGATTGGTTACCGACATCTCATTATCGTCCAGCCGGATCATACCGCTCATGGTTGCGACATATGTCCTCCTGTCTTCCTCCAACCGGAAGCCTTGTCCCTTTAAGGTTCTCTGCTCCTGACCCTTCCTTGCTTTGATGACTTCTCCCGAAACATTGTATCCGTCCGTTCCCTCTTTTGCTTCATGGTAGTAGGCAAGCTCCCAGCCCTCCTGAACCATTTCAAACCAATCTATATTCTGGTAATCCACAGAGCCATCCGACAGTACCTTCGGTTTTCTGTCCAGATTGGTACGAAAGAAGAACTCATACCAGCCGTCCTCTCCCTTGTGCGGAATCTGTCCCTGGGCAATCAAAATTGCCTGCCTGCCATATCTCCCGCTTATCAGCTGTTCAACAGCCTCTTCCCGAATTCCTTTGCGTATATTGTTGGCTTCCAATATCTCCTGTAAATCTTCTCTGTGAATCTCTTTTCCCTGAGTTAATACAGTAATATAGGCATCCATATTGTTTGCGGAGAACTCAAACAGGAAATCCTCTGACTTCACACGGCTTTCGCGCAATGCTTCCTGTTCGGAACGGATTTCCTCCAGCATGGCAATCCGTTTCTTACGCATCTCACCCGCTGTATATCTCAGCAGGCGATAGCCTTCCACATCCAAGCCCTGCTCCAGTCCCAGTCTGATTTCTCTCATCTGATCCCAGGAATACAGTTTTCCGGCATATTTTTCCACAGGAACCCTGCTCTCCAGTCCCAGTCTGATTTCTCTCATCTGTCGCCATTTATATTCAGACAAAGCAAAAAGAGATACATCAACTCGGTTCTCCAGACCCAAACGTATCTCTGCAAGGGAGGCACTGCGATACTCCTTAGAAAGAAAGGGGTCCATAGTAACCCCTTTCTCCAATGCCACCCTGATTTCATCAAGCTGGTCCGCATCATAGCCCTCATTTATATACTTTAGCAGGTTCACTCCTGAGCTTTTTGCCTTTCGAAGCTGTCTGATGATTCCCGCGTCCAGCCTCACATAGTGGGACAAATCCATTCCGCTCTCCAAGCCTTTCCGGATTTCCCGCATTTTGTCATAGGATATCTCAGACAACGTGTAACGGCTTACATCCACACCTGCCTTGAGTCCTTTTCGGATTTCTTCCATTTGGAACCAGTCAAATTCCGGCTTCGCATAAAGCGACACCGGCAAGTCCTCTTCCAGACCCAGACGAATCTGATGCATCTGCACGGGCAAAAAATCCCTGTGAGCATATAGAGCGGTATTGAGTCCCGCCTTCACACCCGCATTGATTTCATCGATTTGATCTCTGGTAAATCCATCCTGCAAGAGCTTTTCCTGTTCTGCTGAAATCATTCTCTTTTTGTTCCCCTCTATAACTGAAGAAACCGTTTTCACTCCGGCACAGCAGCAGCCGCCACTGTATCCGCCACTTCAACAAGCTCCGGTCCCGCTGCAAAAGCTTCCGTGTTATCCGCAAGCTCTACGGTATCTTCACATTCTATTCCTTCTTCATCCTCTTCCCATAGGGAATCATACTCTTCCCTGTCCTTTTGTCTTGCCATGATACCCATATTCTTGGCAGCCTGATACATTTCCATGCTGTAATCCATCAGCTTCTTCTCATCTGCTGCAGGCACAATGCCGCCATTCATAATGCGTCTGGCGACCTCCATAATCTTTCCCAGATCTTCTGCATACTCCGCCATGGCTTCCCCCTGCTGCTGCGCCGCAGCCATGTTGGCGGTGCAGGTCCACTGTTCCATAAGCTTGTCCATATACTTCTGATACTCTGACTGTTTCTCTTCCACAGCCTGCATGGTAAGCTCCAGCGTCGCCGCCTCATTGGCATAGATGACTTTGCCGTTCTCCACGGAATTCATCTTCTTCTCAAGCTCCTGCTTCTGTGCCGTCAATGCCATATGCTGTTCGTTGTAAGCGTTTATCTGTCCGCTGTAAAGCGGTCTCGCCTCTGCAATTTTCATATTCGTCACATCCTTTTGATTTTGCAAGATACATCCTTGTATCTGATATATGTATCGGCGGCTTTCAGCAGGTTATTTAGTCATTTGTACGGGTTCTTGCCGTAATAATCCAGGGTGCGGGCTCCTGCTTGAACATATTCTTGCTGCCCAGCTTGGCGATGGAGACCTGTATGGTATCTATGTCTGTCAATCCCAGCTCCTGCAGGGTATCTGCAATGCCGGCAGCAACCTTGAAATCCAGAGTATAGATTACCACATTGATGTTCGGATTGATGCCGGTAAAATACCGAAGCTCCTGCTCTGTGCTGGCTGACGCCACCAAGAATACCAGGGAGGGCACCGGACAATCCTTCATGCTGTCCCCATCAATGTGATCAATGACCTTGATATTGTGCAGGTCAAAATGTGCCACATTGTCCTCCAGGGTAGCGCGGTCCTGACTGTTGTATTCCACGGCAATCACCGTTCCCTCCGGTGCCAGCAGAGCCGCCTCAATAGCAATGCTTGCGCCGCCGATGACACAGATATCATCCTGAGGGTCCACACTCATTTTGTTTAAAATTATGGCACGGATTTCACTTCCCACATAACGGATGGAACCACGCTGAAACATTTCGTTGTTCAGACCGATTTTCGCTGTATTTCTGGCATTGGGATTGATAATCAACATTCCGGCAGAAGCATTAATTCCCCGGTCAATCATATCCTTTACCTTCTGATTGAGAATCTCGCCGGTGGGGTCTGAGCCCTCATTGTACCAGACCTCACACTCCCCCAGTCCAGCATTCCACAGACGATAGAAAATATCATCAATGCCTGCGTTGGTAAACACCATAGTGGTTTTGTGTGCCTCTACAGTGGGAATGATGTTTTTGTTCTTCTTCGTAATGTCGATAATCTTCACATGCTCCAAATCCAGTGTGGTATTTTTGGCATAATACTGAAGCCATGACAAGATTACTTCATTTGTAAAAATCTGTTGTTCCATAGATGTACCCCCTTAATTGTCAGTTTCACCGAGCAGGATTGCAAAGGCCTGCCCTTTCTTCCCATTATATCATTTCTTCCCGTGAAATACTACTCTTTTCCGCCGTTGACAATGGCACTGATAACGGCACCGAAAAAGCTTCTCACCCTTGCAGTCAATATAAAGGATTTTCCCCGGCATTATTTTTGCATGCGTCTATACTTTTTATTACCAATGGATTTCCCATGTATTGCAAAATATCTGCCTGCTTACATATCATTGTTAATTTTTCAGACTCAGTATGGTGTTTATATTCCGTCTCCACCCGATATACCGCTTCCTTTAATCGATACAGCAGCCGCTTACTATCATCAATCACTTCTCTTAGCTTGGCTTTATCATATACTTCATCCCAGGCAGGGCAAAAAAATTGAACATTTGATAACTCGTTAATCACATCAAGAGAATATAAGCTCTGTTCATAATCAACAAATATTGGTAAGTCATGAGCTACAGGGATAGCGTCTCCCGTAAAAATCAGATGATTACCAAGCATAAACGACATGGAACCATGAGAATGCCCTTGCGTTAATAATGCATGTATTTCTATACCAGCTTCAAGTAACACTGATTCTCCGTCTCGAAGAGGAACATCTACTTTTACAGATTCCGGGAGTAACATATAAAAATTGGGAATCGGACGTTGACGGTACTGTTTATCAATATCCTCAATCCAATCCAGTTCCAAGCTTGGTGCATATACTGTGCAACCTG
>CAZPRB010000059.1:0-12939 GCA_964588645.1 uncultured Acetatifactor sp.
AGAAAAGCCTATGTATTACCAGCAAAAAACAAATATATTTTAAATTTTTTCTAAAAAATTTATAAATTTTGCTCTTTTTCATAGCAAGTAAAAATATTTCTCACTGTTTTTTCCGGCATTTTGGGAGTTAACAGGCTTACTACCGGAACTACAACCAAGCCTGCCACCATTGCAACGGCACCTGCATTGATGGGAGAAGCAATGTATTTCAGGAAAATATTGGATACCGTAATCCCCACACCGCAGAGGAAGCCAGCCCATACACCGGCTCTTGTAACTCCCTTCCAGTACAATCCGTACAGAAAAGGTGCCAGAAATGCACCTGCAAGCGCGCCCCAGGAAATACCCATCAGCTGTGCGATAAAGGTAGGCGGATTAATGGCCAATACAACGGATAATACAACAAACAACACAAGAAGGCTTCTCATGATGACCAGCTGTTTCTTATCATCCATTTCCTTGATGATATGTCCTTTGATAACATCCAGTGTAAGGGTCGAGCTGGAGGTCAGCACCAGAGAAGAAAGTGTGGACATAGATGCCGATAACACCAGAACAATGATGATGCCAATCATGATATCAGGAAGATTATGCAGCATCTCCGGAATAATGGCGTCATATATGATTGCTCCGCTTTCATTGTAAATGGCAGGAGAATCAAACAGTCTTCCGAAGCCGCCGAGGAAATAGCATCCGCCGGAAATAATAATGGCAAAAACGGTGGAAATAATAGTTCCCGTCTTCACGGATTTCTCATCCTTGATTGCATAGAATTTATGTACCATCTGAGGGAGTCCCCAGGTACCCAAGGAGGTCAGGATAACTACACCAAGCAGATTCAGCGGGTCCGGACCAAACATCGAGGTAAATGCACCCTTCTGTCCCAGTGTAACGGGAACATCGCTCTCCAGCTCTGCCAATCGGAATACGGCTTCCATAAATCCGCCCTGTCCGTTGAGCACTGCCACAATGACAGCGATAATACCGAAAATCATAATGATACCCTGAATCAAGTCGTTAATCGCAGTCGCCATATAGCCGCCCAGAAGCACATAGACACAGGTCAGGGCAGCCATCACAATAACACATACTACATAAGGCACATCAAATGCCATTGCAAACAGACGGGATAAACCGTTGTAAACCGATGCGGTATAAGGAATAAGAAAAATAAACGCTATCAAAGAGGCAACAATTTTCAGTACATCACTTTCAAAGCGTTTTCCAAAGAAATCCGGCATGGTGGCAGCATGAAGATGCTTGGTCATAATTCGGGTGCGTCTCCCCAGCACCAGCCAGGCAATCAGGGAACCGATAACCGCATTGCCGATACCAATCCAGGTTGCAGCAAGGCCGTACTTATAGCCAAACTGTCCAGCATATCCTACAAATACAACCGCGCTGAAATAGGAGGTTCCGTATGCGAAGGCTGTGAGCCAGGGGCCAACGCTTCGTCCTCCCAAAACAAATCCATTCACATCCACTGCATATTTTCTGGAGTAGATTCCCACTCCAATCATGGTTGCGAAAAATACCAGCAGTAACAAAATTTTGATAACCATATGTTTTTTCTCCTTTTCTTTAACGCTTTAAAGTTTTGCGTTTTAAACTTCTACGCTTTAGCTCGCCAAAGTCACAGGGCGAATAACTACCGCCATAATCGTTTCCTCATTTCAACCTATTATGGCGGTTAATATCTGTCAGAAATATTCTTTTAATAATTCTAATGCATTTTGATAAAAAATGCAATCCTTATCTTTCCGGGACAAATCACATTGCTGCAGCCATTCCACTGCTTCTCTCTGGTCGGACCAGGGACTGTCTGTGGCAAACAGGATTCTGTCACTTCCGTGCTTCTTCACAATACGGACAAACTGCTCTCTGTCAATATACCGATGAATAAATGCCGTGTCAAGAAAGGCCTTACTGCCTACCAGCAACTCTTCCGCTTCATCCCATAATTTCCAGCCGCCCAAATGTGCCAGCACAAGCTTATCTGCCTGGGTTTGCTGTAAAACCCTTGCTGACATGGCCGGAGTACATCTGACAGGATGCAGAATCCCTACATCGATTCCGGCGTGTACCAATATAATCATATCCAGCTCCGAAGCATAGCTAACGATTCTCTGATACCGGATATCGTCAAAATCCACTCCCTGATAATCGGGATGCAGCTTGATACCGGCAAAGCCCATCTTTTTCAGCTCCTGCAGCTGCCGTCTATAGTCCTCGCTGTCAGGGTGAATTCCGCCGAAGGAAAGGAGTCTCGGTGCAGCATTCTCTCCTGCCCTTCCGTATTGTTCATTGATTTCCCTGGCAAAGCGGTTGATGCTTGCAAACTGCCTTGGCGAGGTTACCACGGGCACAATCACGGAGCAATCCACGCCGGAGGCATCCATGGAGGCAAGCAATTCTGTGACCGTACCGTTTGATGCCGCTGTAATACCTGCTTTCTCCGCCATCTGCGCAATGGTTCCCGCAGCCATATTTTCAGGGAACACATGGGTATGAAAATCAATGACCATCAGATGCTCTCCTGCAATTCGGCAGCCTCCATCAGCTCCACATCCGTCCTCTGCAAAACCGCAGCTGCCTTATCCAAATCAGAAGTCTTAATGACAACCGAAGCATCGTCCGTACCGGTGGATAAGGCGTACATGTATTCAATGTTGATACCGGATCTGCAGATGACCTCCAATAGCTCCTGCAGCTTGCCCACCCTATGGCTTAAGCGGATGGCAAGGACATCTGTGAGCATGGCAGAGAAGCCTGCATCCTGCAGTGCCTTCTGACCGGCAGCCGGCTTATCTGTCAGCAAACGCAACAGACCATATTCGCTGGTATCAGCCAAACTCATAGAGATGATGTTCACATTATCCTTCTTCAGGACATCCAATACCTCCTGCAGACGTCCCTCTCTGTTTTCAACAAATATAGATAACTGCTTGATGTACATGTCTTTTCCTCCTATGCTATCATTATTCCTGCTTACGGGGTAATTATACACCTTCGTATCCAATCAGGAATGCCGCTTTATTAATTTCCACTGTTTTGGGAGGTACTGTTTTCTCGATAATGCGAAGCCAAGCATCTTTGTCAAAATCCATATGTCTTGCCGCAAGACCCAGTACGATTACATTGAATGCCTTCACATTGCCTAATTTCTCAGCCTCCTCCATTGCCTTCACGGAGAAAACCTGATATTTCTCTGAAAGCTCTTCAATGATATTCTCAGGATATGCAGCTGCTCCTGTCACAACAGTAATCGGGTCGATTCTCCAGTCATTGACTACAATGACACCCTCCGGCTTCAGAAAATGTGCATAGCGCAGCGCTTCCAGCTTTTCAAAGGCAATCAAAACATCTGCCTGACCCTCCTCTACGATGGGCTCTGCTACCTTGTCGCCATATCTGACAAAGGTAACAACACTTCCCCCTCTCTGTGCCATTCCGTGCACCTCTGATAATTTCACATCATATCCGGCATCTACTGTGATACCACCCAAAATACGGCTGGTGAGCAGCGTACCCTGTCCGCCCACGCCGACTATCATAATATTCTTGGTCTCCAATTGCTTACTCCTCCTAGTCTCTATTTGCTCTTACCTGTCCGCAAAACTATTTTGCACAAGTCTCAATGGCATCAAATTTACACAAGGACTTGCAAAGTCCGCAGCCATTACACATGGTCGTATCAATTGCAATGGTTCCGTCTGCAAGCTTCGTCAATGCAGGACAACCGGGACGTAAGCAGGCACCGCATTTCTTACATTTCTCAGAAACAGGCTTACATACATTGGGGAATACATTGCCCTTTAACAGCACGCAGGGAGATTTCGTGATAATTACGGATACGGCATCCCTTGCAACCTCTTCCTTAATCACTTTTTCCAGTGTTGCGGTATCAAAAGCATTTACCTCTGTCACATGTTGAATTCCCAATGCCTTGCACAATTCGAAGATATTGATTGCAGGAACCGTCTCCCCCATTAAGGTCTTACCGGTAGCCGCGTGGTCCTGATGACCCGTCATACCGGTGGTTGAATTATCCAGAATCATTACGGTTCCGGTACCCTGATTATATACCATGTTCATCAGGGAATTGATGCCGGTATGCATAAAGGTGGAATCACCGATTACCGCAACCCAGTTCTTAATATAATCCTTGCCCTTCGCCTTCTCCATTCCGTGAAGGGAAGAAATGCTTGCTCCCATACAGATGGTGGTATCAATGACATTCAGAGGCGCTACCGCTCCAAGGGTATAACATCCGATATCTCCGGCAGCATGAATCTTAAGCTTATTCAACACGGAGAATACACTTCTGTGAGGACAGCCGGGGCACAGAATAGGGGGTCTGGCAGGAACCTGTGCTGCACTTTGCTTAGCCGGCTCTTCCTTCAACAGCACACGACGCAGCATATTGGCACTGTACTCTCCCTGAATGGTGAAAAGCTCCTTGCCCACTGCCTCGATTCCCCAGGAACGTACCTGTTCCTCGATAACGGGCTCTAATTCTTCAAATATGTACAATTTGTCTACCTTGGAGGCAAATTCCTGAATCAATTTCTTGGGTAGGGGATGTACCATACCCAGCTTCAAAACAGAAGCATTCGGACAAGCCTCCTTCACATACTGATAAGGGATACCGCTGGTGATGAAACCAATAGAGGTATCATTATATTCCACCTTGTTGATAGCGAAATTACAGCCATCCTCAGCAAGCTTCTTCATACGCTCTTCCACATAGAGATGACGTCCCTTTGCATTGCCGGGCATCATAACATACTTTGCTGCGCTTCTTTCGTAAACCTTATCCTCAGGAACCACTCTGTCACACAGCTCCACAGGGCCCTGGGAATGAGATAATCTTGTGGTAGTACGAAGAATAAATGGCGTATCATATTGCTCACTCAATGCAAAGGCAAGCTTTGTGAACTCTTTTGCCTCTGCACTGTCGGAGGGCTCAAGTACCGGAACAATTGCTGCTCTGGCAACACATCTGGTATCCTGCTCATTCTGGGAGCTGTACAGACCGGGGTCATCTGCAGCTACCAACACCAATCCTCCGTTGACACCGATATAGGACATGGTATAAAGGGGGTCACTTGCCACATTCACACCGACATGCTTCATGGAAACCAGGGCACGGACACCGCTGATGGATGCACCGCTTGCCACCTCCATGGCAACCTTCTCATTGGGAGACCACTCTGCATAAATTTCAGGATATTTCACAATATTTTCACTGATTTCCGTACTGGGCGTACCGGGATACGCCGCAGACACCTTCACGCCTGCCTCATAGGCACCTCTGGCAATGGCTTCATTGCCCAACATAATCTTAACTTCTGACACGATGTATTTTCCTTTCCGTAATTAGATTTTATTATTTCTCAAATCCCTGACACGCTTTGCTTTGCCTTCAAACCGCTGCAGGGTATTGGGAGATTCTAAGGTAATCTTTGCATCCAGACCGAGCACAACTCTCAATTTACTCTTTATCTTCGCCTGAATTGCTTCCAGTTCCTTATAGACATCTGTAGGCTTCAAAAGCTCCACTCTGATTTCCAGCCTATCCGAATGATTCTCACGGGTAACGATAATCTCGTAATGAGGACCGATTTCCTCCACCCCTAAGATAACCTCCTCTATCTGGCTGGGGAATACATTTACACCTCTAATCTTGAGCATATCATCACTGCGTCCGTCCAGATTCTCCATACGGCAGGTGGTACGTCCGCATTTGCAGGGCTCATAGATTAAGCGGGTAATGTCCTTTGTCCTGTAACGAATCAAAGGTAGCCCCTCCTTGTAGATACAGGTGATAACAAGCTCACCCTTCTCGCCGGGAGGTAACACCTCTCCTGTATCCGGATTAATGATTTCAGGGATGAAATAATCCTCGTTGATATGCATTCCGTTCATGTATTGGCACTCGCCCGATACACCGGGACCCATCAGTTCACTCATGCCGTAATTGGAGGTAACCAGCATGTCATCCCCCCAAAGCTTATGCATTTCCGCACGCATAGCCTCCGTCAAAAGCTCACTTCCGACCAAGCCAATCTTAACCTTTAAATCTTTTTTAGGGTCAATTCCCATTTCATGGGCAACCTCTGCCAGACGCAACGCATAGGAAGGTGTAGCAACCAATAAGGTAGTCTCAAAATCCTTCATATACATAATCTGCTTCTCGGAATTTCCTGTGGAGGAGGGGATGATGGTCGCGCCGATTCTCTCCAAGCCATAGTGAAGTCCCAGGGCTCCGGTAAACATACCATAGCCAAAACAAATCTGAGCCATATCCTTATCCGTAGCGCCTCCCATACAGGCAATTCGTGATACGCACTCAGACCACATTTCCAAATCTCTTCTGGTATAGCCGACCACAGTGGGTTTTCCTGTGGTTCCGCTGGATGCATGTACTCGTACCAAATCCTCCTTGGGAACAGCGAACATGCCAAAAGGATAATTATCTCTCAAATCCTGTTTGGTCACGAACGGAAGCTTTGCCAAATCCTTCAACGATTGAATATCCTCTGGCTTCACTCCTGCCTCTTCCATCTTTTTGCGATATGCCGGTACCTTGTCCCAGTTTAACTGTACCGTCTTTTTCAATCGGGCTAACTGAATCTCTTCTATCTCAGCCCTGGACATTGTCTCCTCTTTTGACCATATCATGGTGAGTGCCTCCTGTATTTCTGCTTTACAGTCAATCACATTCTGCAATTTAGCACTGTAAAGCTTTATCAATAAAAATTATCATCATTGTAACATAGTTAGAATATAGATTTCCAGTCATTTCCGCAAAAAAATATCAATAAAAAAGATTCCTATAAAATTCTATGTGAAATCTTGTTTTTCACCCACCGGTCTGCGGAGGGTAGCCGTATCAATTAATTTCAGATGATATTTCTCAATCAGACGTCCTGCCTCCAATAGATCCGCGGGTCTGCACACATCCTCCGGTGTGTGTGCATCCGCTCCCAGAATCACCGGACAGCCCTCCTCCGCGGCTATTCTCCAGAATGCTTCATTGGGATAATATCTTCTGTCTCTGATGCCGAGCAAATTGATTTCCAAAGGAATCTGATTTGTCTTCGCCGCCTGACAAAGCTTTCTTATATTTGTATCATAGGTTTCCTTATCTCCGGTGAAACGGATGATGTCAGGATGAGCAAAATAGGTAAACAGACCCGTCTGCATAGCCTGAATTACCTGATTGCAATAGCGTTCTAATACAGCACCGTCCTTCGTCGCTGCAGAGGCCGGCATTTCACCAATCTCATTGCCGCATACATGCTGTCCCAGCAGAAGATACTCCACCCCATAATCCGAAATATAATTTATCAACTGTTCAAAATAGGCCGGATAATATTCTGCCTCCAGACCTAAACGGATTTCGATATCATCTGCATATTCTTTCTTCAAAGCATTCACGGTGTCCACGTAAGCCTCCAGTTCCTCCGGACGCATACGGAAATCAGAATAATACCCATCAGGAAAAAATTGCGGTGAATGGTCAGAGAATCCCAGAAGCTTCAGTCCTCCTCTGATTGCACACTCCACATATTCTCTTTCTGTTCCGGACGCATGATGGCATCTTGGGGTATGGGTATGATAATTTGCGTTCATAACAATTTCTCCTTACTGTAACCGATTTTTCACAAAAAGATTTCATCTCCTAAAACTATGCTCTACATTTTCACAATATCGTAATCAAACTCCAATGTCCCCATATATATCTCTTCGTAGTTTTTGAGGATACGCTCCGCTACCATCTTTCCATTCTCTTGATTTGTATCCATAAGCACAACAACAAGCTGTTTTGCAGAATACCTGGCAGATACATCCACTCGTCGCAGTGAGTGAAATACAGCATCCTCCAATGCCTCGACAGCCTTCTCAACCTCCTCAAATGATTGCGACGCTCCCACTGTCTCCTTTATGGTAAACAAAACTATCTGCACATCTTTTGCACTTCTTTCCACCGTACGGCGGATAAAATTATATATATGGTGAAAGTTATCATAATCTACCATATATGCACCATTGATGGGGTACGTTCGCTGCATAATATCACGCAAATATTCTAAATCTAAGCTGCGTCCCGCACGTTCTTTCTCCGCCAAACTCTGATCGGCGAAAAAATGGTATGCATTCTTACCATTTTGCTTCACATAATATAACGCCTTATCTGCAGCCTTATATAAACTATCAAAGTCATTCCCATCACTCGGAACTTCAGCAATGCCCACAGACACCGATGAATGTGTATCAAAATGCTCTCTTTCAAAATAGGCACACATCTGCGAAATAATACTTGCAGCAATTATTTCCAAATTCTGTCTGGATTCCTTGCCTTTTATGAATACAAGGAACTCATCTCCTCCTATTCTGCAGACAATCCCTCTTTCCTTAACATTCTCGCAAATAATAGCTGCAAACGCTTTTAGACATGTATCACCGGCAATATGACCATATTGATCATTTATACTCTTAAAATTATCCAGATCCATCATAAAGAGTGCACTGCCTTCCCCCTGTTTCAACAATTCACTCACCGTCTCTTCCGTATAAGTCCGATTCCACAATCCGGTTAACGTATCCTGCCGCGATATATTTTTTAATGTCGATGCCTCTTTCATTTTCTCATCTAATCGCACAACAAGACTCTTACGTGTCAGTTCTATTTCCAGAATATCTTTTGCGGTTTCACACGTAGCCAATGCCAATAAAATAATCAGTCCCACACTAAGGGCAAATCCACCATTCAGCTTTGCAGCCGGCACAAAGGTTACATAGGTTTCTATCAGCGCTACTATAATCATAATAATTAATCCACCAAGCAACATACCATAATCTGCACGGTGTCCTCTGACAAGGTCGATGATAATTGTGATTGCTGTTGCCAGAACCATTAATACAATAAGCCCATAAGCTATCAGTGTTGAATCAATAAATTCAACGATTCCAACTACATGTAAAACAGTCGAAACCACCAGATTCAAGGCAACGCAGGCAGAAAGAATATTGTAGACCCGAGCGTAGCGATACTTCTGAATCATATTGATATATATCAAAAACGGATAAGGAATCAGCATTGTTAACCAAAAACCCACATGCGCTGCCACCGATAAATTGGGCAAAAAGAACTGACGCACACGGGACTCTACAAGCATTGTCATGGACAACTGACAGATTCCGATGCCAAGATAAGTAAGCGGTATCTTCTTTTTATAAACTACATTCAGCACGCCTCCCATCACAATAATAGAAAAGCTAATCATTAACATCAGTATGGAAATTATCAGCACACCAAAGCATTCCTGTACAAGCTCCTTTGCGATATCAAGCTTATCACCCTTATACATCTCATTCAAAAAGCCCGCATACTTGGATTCACTGATAATTTCAATAGCAAGCATACCGCCTGCATCATCCTCTTTGATTTCAAAAAAAACATAAGCACTGGCACTGTTTTTACCAAATAATTCGGTATCCTTCGTAGAGTATTCTTTACGAAGTTCTCCATTCACATATACGTACATATCCTGCTGGGATGCTCTGATACAAAACCATGCGGAATTTAGGTCATCCGGTAATCTTTGCTCCAAACGCACCACTTCTCCGGGTTCTGCTTCACATTGTCCGCCAAGCACAATCGCTTCTCTGGTGCCGTCCGGATATACTCTTTCCCAACCTTCATTGTTCCGTGTACATATTCCAAATCCTGTAGGATTTTCTCTTGCCATAAATAATTCACCGGCAATAAAGATTATAATACTCAATACCATCACTACGCCAATTATGATATTGAAAATGTTTTTAAGCCTTTTTTGATAATCTTTCATCATCTGTCTTTACACCTACTTTATAAACATTGTCAGCGGATATCTACGTCTGCCTAATATTATACAGTCTGGTCTCAACTTCTTCAATCAAAGTTTCGAATTTAAACACAATAATCGGTAATAAACCTTCAATCATCGCCTGTCTTACAAACTGCTGATCCTTACCCATTATCTTTGCTACAGCGTATGCTTATAATGATGATTTGTTACATCTGGCTTTAAGCTGTGTCCCATAATCAGCTTAATAGCACGATCTCGAAGTCCACAAATCTCAGCCTGTGATACCAGAGATTTCTCCCCAATACGCTTCATAAAGATTAGCATTAACTTATATGTCACAAATCACAATTTCTTCTCGATTTGTGGCACATAGACTACATTCCTATATAAAAAAGACCTGCTTTCTCTATTTCTAATACTTGTTCGGTAAATTCATCCTTGCTCATACAGGCTAATTCCACCTCCTCTCATAATAAATTTTGTCAGCCAGCTGTAATCTTACACTACTTAGATTGTTGTATAACCAAAAAAGTAACAAATAGACTTTTAATACAAATAACGCCGGGAACATACCTCTCTTTTGTCCCCAGCGTTGAAGTTAATTTATTCTACGTTCAGAATTCTTCTTATACTTATAATTTTATCAAAATCTACTTCTGAAACACAAATTCCATCCTGAGACATAGAATGAACAATCATTCCATCTCCAATATAAATTGCTACATGAGAAGGGGTGTCATAAAATACCAAATCTCCGGGGATTGCATCTTCTACAGTATCTACTTCTGTTCCAAACGAACATTGCTCTCTTGCATCATGTGGCAGGCTGAATCCAAAATGCTCATATATACTCTTTGTGAAACCTGAGCTGTCAGTACCTTCTGTCAGGCTTTCGCCACCCCACATATATGGATTGCCAACAAATTGTAAAGCATACTCCGCAACTTCTGCCCCTTCTTTGTTTTCTTCCACAACTTCTACTTCAAAGAATTCCTCTAATTCTACATTCAGCTTTTCCTTAGAAATATCAGACTCAAATCCCAAACTCGCAATATACGCTGTAGCTTTTTCCGGGTCTGCTTTTGATATATCCACCGGCAGATCAAACAATGCATTCAGCCCTTCATATGTCTCATTTCTGCGAATCTGACCTGTCAGTTCATCATGGTAATAGGCCTCTGAATTGTAGAACATTCCTTCTGAAACACAGAGGTATAGATTATGATCAGCAAAAATCTCTACATTATCACATTCCAAAAGTCTGTACAGAATTCCATCTTTCGTCATATCTGTATAATTACCGAACATACTCGCAATGTTATAGACCACCGGATTATAACCGCCAATGAGAGGCGAAGCGAAAAATTCCAATTCCCCATAACCATCTTCTGACGTATCCGGCATAGATATACCATTCGCATTTTCAATAGCAATAACAGCATATGTTCTTTCTGCAGCTATCGATTCCTTTTCTTTATAATACGGATATTCTGACAACATTTCTCCGGAAACAAGACTCAGCAATGTAACGCTGTAATCTCCATAGCTCTGGGTCTCGTTGATTATCGTTGCCTGCTCGCTTAAGAAAACCTCAGCCAGCTTTGCATCCTGTATTTCTTCTGCCACCTCTGTTGGGTTCAAATATTTAAGTGCTGCATACACTGTCACAGAACTCAAACACATCACCATTACTGCAACAACTGCTGCGGCAGGAAATCTTCTCTTTTTTCTTCCTGTCATCTCTCTATGCTCCTTTACCTGATTTATAATCTTTTGATTGAGCCAAAAGTCCGGCTCATCCTCTGAAGTAAGGGCATGTCTTAATAATTCATCTAACTGGTTCCCCATCTAAAACATCCTCCAATTCTTTTCGCAATATTTTTCTTGCCTGATATAACCTGCTCAGCACGGTCCCTATAGGGATTTTCATTACCTCAGCAACCTGTGCTGTTGATAATTCTTCCATGTAAAAGAGAAGTACTATGATCTTTAGTTTATCCGGCAACTTGTTCACTGCCTCTCTTACGGACACGTCTTTCTCTCTTTTAATGATTCTTTCCTCCAAGGACAGTTCTGTGGATTCGCCCATTTCTGCATCTTTCTCGTCTACGATAGACCGCACATCTGCAATTCGCTTTCTCCACGCAAATTTTCTCTTTTTGTTTTTCCAAATGCGTAGTGCAACCGATAACAAATAACTTTTTGGATTATTCCCATAGTCAATCTTTTCCTTTAACTCTACAGCCATCAGAAAAGTATCCTGATACAAGTCATCAGCCTCTGGCGGATTATTTGTAAGATGCTTACAAAATGAGTAGATATCCTTACCATATTCAGTTATACACATTTCAAGCTCTTGCTTTGTCATTCAGTTCCCTACTTCCAAGACGTCTTATCAAAGAGGCAACTTCCTTGCTCTTCACTCATACATTGTAATAACTTTCAATTTTATTCGAATCTATTTTGTTTTTTAATATTTTTAATATTAACCTTTTTAATATTAATTTTAAATTAGCTTTTCAGTTTCTCAGTTATATTATAGCAGTCCAAGACAGACATTTGGAGAAAAGGGGTCGAACCGCTTTCTTTTTAGCCATAGTTATACCATCCTTTCATTCCTAATACGAGGTATACCAACCATTACTTTACCTACACCGGCTAAAAAAGTTAGGGTAGGTAGAGTGTAGGAAGGCATAAAAAACGAGGACAAACCACGCCATACTACGACTTGGTTTGTCCCCAAAAATCAAGGTTTTTTAAGACTTTTTTAGAATTTACCCTGCTCAGCAGCTTCCTGTACGGATACTGCTACTGCAACAGTCATACCAACCATCGGGTTGTTACCTGCACCGATTAAGCCCATCATTTCTACGTGAGCGGGTACGGAAGAAGAGCCTGCGAACTGTGCATCAGAGTGCATACGTCCCATAGTATCTGTCATACCGTAGGAAGCAGGACCTGCAGCCATGTTATCGGGATGCAAGGTACGTCCTGTACCACCGCCGGATGCAACGGAGAAATATTTCTTACCCTGCTCAAGGCACTCTTTCTTGTAGGTACCTGCAACAGGATGCTGGAATCT